>NZ_JAZHPY010000032.1:0-11337 GCF_036711655.1 Wolbachia endosymbiont of Pentidionis agamae
CTATTGATTTGAGTTATACTGATGTGAAAGATTTATCGCTTATAAAATGTCTTATAAATCTTAGATCCATAAATTTGAATGCTACTGAGTTTAATGGTTTAGAACTACGGAATTTTCCTAAACTTGAATCTCTTGATTTGTGTGCGTGTCGGCATGTTAATGATGGGACTCTAAAAGATATATCAAAGCATTGTAAAGAACTGACATCTATTGATTTGATGGATACTTTGGTAGGTGTTGATGTTATAGAAAAGCTATGGGAAGCGTTGCCAAAGCTCAAAAGTCTGGGGTTTAATCCAAAATATTACAATCATAAAGAAGAATTTCTAAAAGATAATTCATCTTCTAGAATAATAATGCTACCTATGATTTCTAATGTTAAATCAAATAATGAGAAGAAGAACAAAGGATACGAGAGACTATAAATCTAAAGCAACTTGAATATTAGTAAGCTTGAAAACCATTCAAAGGGTAAAAATGAATTGAAGAGAATTAGCACCTCCTAATAAAGGAGGAGGATGCTAATCTGCATGTGTTTAACGATAAAGAAAATCATGTATTATTGAAATTGCAACTAAAGTTGATACTTGACGCTCCTTCTGTGTGGATAGATAAAAATTTCTACCTGATTTTACAACAAGAGCTTCTGGATGACTTTGAAAATGAACATTGCCATGCTTATCTTCAATTGCTTCTATAACTCCATCATTAGAGAATCCTACAACTTTATATCCTAGCAATTCTAATTTTCTCCTGTTTTCAGGACTGTTATTTACTGCTCCTGAATGAGCGTCAGGAAAGCAGACGGAAAACCACCCATTTTCATCAGGTGTTAAAAATTTAGATACTATTTCCGCTAAGCGACTATTTGGTACGATTCTTATTTGCTGAAGAGGCACATTCTCTAGCTGTGGATTAGGTGCAGATTTTAAGTGAGATTTTTGTTTTACTTCATCATTAATGATATCTGCAACGCGTACTACTTCAACTCCTTTTGCATGCATGATACCTTGCAAACCACCACATATACCTAGTAAATGGATTGAAGGGTTATCATCTACTATTTGTACAATTGCTTCAGTCACAAGTTGACGGCAAGGAGTAGGTGCAAAAGGTTCTGTATGCACGTGATAGTAATTACCGGGGATAACGATTCTGTTTATGTTGTGTTTTGCTATAAATTTTTCAACCTCTATTTTTATTCGATCCAACGTTAACTTTCTCGCAAGTATTTTATCTTGCTTTGCTAAGCTAAGTGATTCTGCATTAATTTTTTTAAGGCTAATTAATTTTTTGTAATCAATCAGTACAGTTTTGACTCCAAAGTTGTTAAACATCTCATAGATATTTTGAGATAATCCAAGCTCATGACGGTATGTTTCTTTTTCTGTTTTTAGCAAACCAACAACAATATTGCTGTTTTTTATGTTTATATTGTCCATGTTTGCATAAGCAAAACTACTACTGAACAACAAAAGTACAAATAACAAATTAAATATTTTTTTATAGAATGTATGAATCATAGCCTTTACCCTCACTGAATTATTATATAAGTATTATAACTAAAATATAATATTTTTCAATAAAAAAGTAAACTTAGTAACAGAGAAGGTGGCCTGAGCAGGAATCGAACCAGCGACACAAGGATTTTCAGTCCTTTGCTCTACCAACTGAGCTATCAGGCCAACATATTTATATTTAGATAAAAAATATTACTATGTCCATCACAAATTAACTTATAATAAATTATAAAATATATTGCATTGCACGTGAGTAACAAAAAAAGAGTAGGAATTTATCCTGGAACATTTGATCCAATAACTTTTGGTCACATTGATATAATAAAAAGGGCATATAGATTAGTTGATGAACTTATTATTGGAGTTGCAAAAGATATTAACAAAAACATAATTTTTAGTGCAGCATTAAGAACACAGATGATTAAAAATGGTATTGGCAGTATGAGCAATTTGAACATAATACCTTTTAGTGGTTTATTAATGCATTTTGCGGAGGAACACAATGCATCAGTTATTATTAGAGGCTTAAGAGCTGTTTCAGACTTTGATTACGAATTTCAGATGAGCTGGATAAATTATAAGCTTTCTTCCAAAATTGATACTATTTTCCTCCCTGCTTCTGAAGACACTCAATTTATTTCATCAAGTTTTGTTAAAGAGATAGCGAAATTAGGTGGTGATATTAGTAAATTTGTGCCAACTAACGTTCAAAGTGAGTTAACAAGGGTATATAAACCTGGTAGCCATAATCTATAAGTGACAGCTAGAAAAAACCTAAATTTATAAAAATTCACATCATATGTGATAGTTTTTGAATTCACTCATGAGTTTGCAAACATGCTTTTAGTATTTCGTCCCGCAGACCAGCTGCATATACAACTCCATCAGACATAACAATAACTTTATCCACTACAGATAATAACGATATCTTGTGTGTAATAATAATAACAGTAATTTTATATCTCTTGGCCATTTCAATTGCCTTTATTAAACAAGCTTCTCCATTGCTGTCTAAATTAGCATTTGGCTCATCAAGCACCAAAAGTTTCACATTACCATAAAAAGCTCTGGCAATTCCAAGTAATTGCTTTTGTCCACCTGAAAGAGTTACTCCAGAACTTCCGCCTATAATGGTATCATAACCATTTGGTAAGCTTAGTATTAGCTCATGTATACCAGCAATTTTTGCCGCTTTAATCACTGCTTCAGGGTCAGGGTTAGGTTTCATACGAGAAATATTAACCTTTACACTAGTATTGAAAAGCTCAATATCCTGAGGTAAATAACCTACATAATTACCAAAACTTTCTCGGTTCCAAGTATATACATCTGCGCCATCTAATCTCACTACACCAGATAAAGGTTTCCACACGCCAACAACAAGTTTTGCAATTGTTGATTTACCAGATGCACTTGCACCAATAATACCAACTATATCTCCTGGTTCGATAACAAAAGATACACCTTTTATTGTTGGTTTATTACTACCGTAAGGAGTAAAAAATACTCTGTCAAACACCAATTTACCTTGTGGTTCAGGTAAATCCATACTCTGCTCTCTTTTAGGAGAAGTCAATATAAGAGTTTGGAGTCTTTTATATGACATCCTAGCCTGATTTAAAAATTTCCAAGTGTGAACTGCAGCATCGAAAGGCGCTAGAACTCTGCCCATTAGAATTGAAGCAGCAATTATACCGCCAGCTGTTTGATATCCTGAAATTGCAAGAAGTGCACCTGTTCCTATAACTGATATCTGTAGAGTTGATCTTAAAAATTTAGTAATTCCTGTAATCAAATTAGAACGATTTTGTGCTTTGATTTGATCAGCACGATTCTGATCATTTCTTCCACACCAATCAGACACTATGTGCTTAGCCATACCCATGGCCTCTACTACTTCAGCATTGCGGGTTGCAACATCAATAGCATTAATATTACGAATAGTTTCTTCATTAGTTTCTTGCAATATTCTTTTAGTTGCAAATTCATTCCATATTGCCATAGAAATTAGTATTATTATACCAATTATTGAAATAAAGCCAGTAGAAGCATGTATTTTAAAAATTACGATTAAATAAATAATTGACCATGGAGCATCAAAGAGTGAAAATATGCCATTACCAGTGATAAAACTTTTTATAACACCGAGATCACGTACTGATTCCCCACTAGAAGTAGAGTTTTTAATAGATATAAGCTTTATTGATCGTATAATTAAATCAGGTGTTACAACTTTGTCAATCCAGTCGCCAATTTTTGCCATAGCTAGATATCTACAAGTTTCCAGCATAGCTGAACAAGCAAAGGCAGACAGAGTAATAATTGTTAACATGACTAATGTTGGCTTGCTTCCACTAGATATTACTCTATCTAACACTTGCGAAGTATAGAGAGGCAAAAAGAGCATTAGCAAATTAATTCCTGAACTGAACCAGAAAATAAACCAGAAAGCACCTTTACACTTTTCAAGACAAGTGTATAAAGCACTGTTTTTTAATTCTTTTTTTGCTAGCACTGTAAGACTTGATCCTTCCATGAACCTACCTTTTGTTTATTTTATTCAATAGACAACATAATTTCTGTTAAAATTTCCTTAACTTGCATTTCGTAATTTAGTGATATACGCAAGGTTGATATTAAACTTATAAAAACTTGTAAAAATAATTTGAATTATTAAAATTCAGTATACTTCCAATTTAAAATAAAGTCACTGAGAAATCGAATGTTGTTTAATGATATAACTGTTGCTATAATTTAATCAGTTCCTGTAAAAAGGTTATTTAATGTTTAAGCTTTATAAAATTCTATTATTAACAATTACTGTTCTAAGCTATACTTTATTACCGTATTTCGGTCAGGCAGATTTGAGTAATCAATTAGATATAGAGAATGTAAAGGATCATGTAAAAGAAAAAACATCAGAATTTTCTTCTATGCTAGATAATATGGGTTCGTCAACTATTATTTGGATATGTATAGGTGTAATAGCGATTTTTATATTATTTAGAGGTTTTATTTTTTTTATACTAATTCTCATTATCCTTGGCATTATATTTGGTGTTCCAGATAACATAGTTGATCCTTTAAAGGAAAGAATGAATTATATAGGACAAAAAATGGAATCTTTAATTTCTGAATTTGGGAATAAAACTACTCAAAAAAAAATAGCAGAGAAAAATTCAGCAGAATAAAGGAAAAGTCACTAAACAGCATGTAGGTCTTCATGGTACAAGGGTCCTCAAATAATAATAGTGAATTAAAAAAGAAAAATTTTTCTCCTATAGAAAATGTAAATTTAGATTTTATTCCTTATGCTTGCCATTATGATGAAGAAACTATACTTACCAAAAATGGTGAGTTATTACAAATTATAAAAATAGATAATTGCAATCTTTTTAGTAGTGATAGTAATTTACGAAATGAGATTAGAAAAAGTATAACTAAGAATATAAACGATACTTTCTTTTCTATTTGGATTCACACGGTAAGAAAACGTAGTAACTTCGAGTTAGGATGGAAAGATACAAATGATTTTTCTGATCAACTGCACTCCACATGGCTTAATAAATTAAGCAACGGGAAATTGTACTACGAAAATGGGCTATATATTGTAATATTAGTAAATAATTTGCATGAAGTAGTAAAAAATCCTTTGTTATTCAATAGTATAAAGAGTAAATATAAAGCTCTATTAGAAAAGAATCATCAGAAACTACAAAAAACAGTGGGATCAATAAAGAAAGATCTAGAATCCTTTAAAGCTGAAAAATTAGGCATAAAATTTGATCAGAATAATCCATATTCTGAAGTACTTGAATTACTTTATCATATAACTACATTGACGAATAAAAGATACTTTCTTGCCGAAAATAATGCATCCAGTTATGTAAAAGATTTAAAAATTGCTTTCGGCTTCAATTCATTTCAGATAACATTTCAAAACAGGAAAAAATATGGTTCTATATTTAGGATAAAGGAATATAAGGAAATTCCACTAAGTACTACAAGTCATTGTTTAAACTTAGACGGTGAGTTTATTATTACAGAAATAATTTTAACTAGTACCAAGAACAAAGCAATGAAAATTGTAAACAAACAAGCTGCCATATTGCAGATTAGCGAAGATAAAAATTTTCTTCAGATGTCTGGGATAGATGAAATGATTGAATATCAGAACACTGGCGGTGTAAAATTTTGTGAGCAAGCAATTATGTTTACAATACATGCAGATGATAAATCTAGATTAGCTAAAAATACTCAAGACTTATCATCTGTGTTTGCATCTATTGGATTAATGTTAGTAAAAACTGATTTACATCTAGAGGATCACTTTTGGTCGCAACTTCCTGGTAATTTTAGTTTTATCATACAGCCAAAAGCTATATTAATGAAGTATGCGTGTAGCTTTTCTTTATTACATCACTCCACACTGGGGACTTTGAAAGGCGGAAAGTGGAATCAAGCTATAACAGCTTTTACTTCAAACAAAGGAGATTTGTATTTCTTTAATTTTCATAATAAGAAAAATAGTGGTCATACTGCAATATTGGGAGTACCAAATTCTGGCAAGACTTCATTGATTAATTTTTTACTTTCTGAGTCAAGAAAATGTAGTGCGAAAATTGTAATATTAGATAGTACAGGGAAGTCAATAATTTTTACCAAAGCAATTGGAGGAAAATATTATATACTCGATTCAAAATACAAGGATAAAAGTCTTAAATTCAACCCGCTGAATGTAGAAGATAGTGTAGAAAATCGCAATATGCTTTGTGAATTAATAAGGAGAATGATAGGAGGTATTTGTTCAGAGGAAACAAATAATAAAATAAAAAAAGTAGTAAATTCTATTTTTATTTTACCAGAGGAGTCTCGTTCTATTTCGAAGCTTTCAGAAGTACTGAATTTATTAGGTGGAAATATTAGTAAATGGCTTGATGATGGAGAGCTAACTTATTTACTTAAAGAAAGTAATGAATCTGATGATATTGATTGGAATGCAGAAGTTATAACGATAAATACTTCACACCTCATAAAGCAAGCAGAATGTATTTCTGTCATACTTTACTATTTCTTATATTCTTTTGAAGTAAGATGTAATGGTTCACCTACAATACTTGTCTTACATGAAGCATCAAAAGTCATTAGTATTTTTCGCACAGAAAAAGAATTTAATGAATGGATGTTAAGAATGACAAAATTAAATGTAGTAGTGATTTTTAGTATAGAAAACTTAATGTCTGAAGGTCAGTTTACTCAATATCTTGAAAAGCATATAGATACAGAAATCTTTATGCCTAATGTTAACGCTAGTAGATTATATATGAAATACTTATCTCTATCTAGGAAGGAATTGAATATTTTATTACAAACTCCAGAACAAGAAGGACTATTTTTAATAAAACAATATGAAGATCTAGTGACCTTGAATTTAGATATTAAAAATATGAAGGAAGCATACGTATTATCAGCAAATAAAGAAACTGTAAAATACATGTATGATGCAATTAAGGAAAAAGGAGAAAGAGCAAATGAATGGTTACCTGTGTTTTATGAGAAGTGTGAAGTTTAGTTTTTTTTTGATACTTTTTTTCATATCTAGTTTCTTATGTCAGGTATATGCAGATTGCCCTTGGCTTGCTAAATCTAATACCCATTCAGAAGAAAGTTTTGCGTTTGCATGGGGAAATGGATGGCGTACACGAATTCGTGCTATGGTTATAAGAGATCAGGGAGTTGATGCTTACTTTAATCCTAAAATTAAGGTTTGTAGCAAGGGTGGCACAGGATATCCAGAATACTGCCATGAATTATACAACGGCACATCTTGTAAAAAGATATATGGAACTCAAGGATCTGGAGCAGGTGTTTCTGCTATGGTATTTGTGGACTGGACAGGAGATGGAACAAAAATTGGAGCAAAAGTCGGAAAAGGATTACCATGGAAATGGGCTGAAGATATAACTGATGAAGAAAAGGCAGAATACGATAGAAAGATGCAAATCTATGGTTCTATGCCCAAAATATGTGCATGTAGCCAAAAAGGAGCGTGTATGACAGGTTTTACTGCAATTTTTGCTAGGTGGGGGGGGCAAGGAGCAAATATTTTTAGACCAGGAAACATGGATAATGTTTGCGATACTTGTTTTCAAACATATGTGCAGTGTGCACCTTTACCGCTTCTTCCAGGGCCGCCACCACTTTGTGATCAACTTACACCATCTCCTGCAGTAAGTGTTAGAATAGTTCCAATAAGACATGATGATAACAGTTTTATTAATCCTAGAATTGGAGTTATGATAACTGGACTTAATAGCAGATATGATTTTAGAGCTAATTTAGAAGAAGATAATGCTAGCATTAGTTCTATCCCACATGAAAACGAAAAGTATTATTTTAAAGCTTATAAAAAGGATAATAAACTATGCGCTAATTATTATGGAACTTCAGAGCCAGATAATAGCAGCAAGCCTCAATTTACTCGTTGTTTTCCTGCACCACCCATTCCAGATCCAGAAAAAGTTGAAGTAGAAAGTGGTGAGTTAAAAGTCACTATAAAAATAAAAGAACAAGATTGCAATAGTATTGGAGGCCATTATCAAAATGGTAGATGTGTTTTTAAGGTTAGTAAACGAGGAGTTATTGATAAAAACGGAATGATTGTAGATAAACAAAGAGTAGGAGAACTGGATTTAAAATTAATAAGACCAAAAATGGAGAAAGTCGAGAGTAATCAACAGTCAAATATCATTTCAGCTATATTAGAAAAAAGTGATAAATTTAAAAATTTAAAAAGCTGTAATTATATTCCAAAAATCCAAAATAGATGTAGTGACAATACCAGTAATTGCATTGTCGAAAGAAGGGAATTTTTCTATGAAGAATCTGGAAGTAATATGCTATGTCTTTCCGGTTTAAAACCAAGTACTAAGGAATTCTTCTTAAAAAGAGGTAATGAAATTTATAATTTAAAATCTTTAGGTAATACTTATGTTAAATATGTTACAGCTTTCTCAAGAGAATCAAATAGAATTCATTATAAATTATGCAAGAATCAAGATGGGGTACCTGTAACAATAGACCTTTTGAAAAATAAAAATCAAGATGAGCTAGACAAAATAACGTTTGATAATACAGGATATCTTTTTATTCCAGGAGAGGGAAACAATCTTGAGCCTTTAGACAAAGATGAAGATATCAAAACAAAAGCAAATTGTTCTACTCATAGGATTGTATATAAAGAGGTAGATGGAATCATAGGAGAGAAGTGCCAGCAAGGTGCTGATGGATGCAAAGATGGTACAAGATCCACTGAATACGTAAATAAAACAGATAGCAAACCTTTCTTTTTAAAATATGAGGAAATACCAGACCCAAGAGATGCACATAATAAAAGAATAATATGTAAGGATGATCAAGGTCGTGAAGTAACATGTACAAAATTAGAGAGTGTAATAGAAGCAAATAGACCAGAAGTTTTCTTTGCTGATAAATTATGTGCATTCGACTTAACAAAATTAAAAGAGAAGTTAACAAGTGATATAGAAAGTCTCTTAAAGCGAATGAGAGAATCAATCCAAAATAGTGGTACAAAATCTTATACACTTACAAACACGGATAATTTTACAGGGGATTTATCACAATATGATCATGTCATCATAAAAGCTTGGGGTGGTGGTGAAGCAGCTCACCCAAAAGCTATACAAGAGAAAGATATAGAGCGTAGAGCAGGGATGCCCGGCAACTATGTTAATGCTAATTTTAAAATTGATCAGAACTATCCTATTATAAAGGTAAAGAGAGTCGGTACAGGTGGATCAGTATCACCAAACGGTGATTATTATATAGTAAATACAAACGGAGGACCAACAGAAATAGAGATTTGTGATAAACAAAAGAGTAACTGTAAAATATTAATACGTGTTGCAGGTGGTGGACAACATTATGAAGGACAACAAAAAACAAAAATTTTTGAGAGAGGTCTGGTCATAGGATCTCAGACGTTTACGGATATAAGGTATGCTAATGACAAAAATGCATATATAACTAATATAGATAAAAATGCATATATAAGTAGTAATGGGGTAGAGAAATATCAGGAAGGTGTGTGTAATAACAAGTTATTTAATAGTGCAGACTATTCTAATAATTCAGGCTATATGCCTGGTGCAGGAGGATGTATTAAAGGTAATGATCATGGTTTTGGTTTTCCAGGTAAGGTAATTATCACTCCTATCATGAAAAAATTAGATAGCAGAAAAATAGAAAGTATTACTAGTCAAATAGTAGATAATCCAAATGAAATACTAAGTGATAGTAACATAGATGATTCAATTAGAACATTAGACTCTGATATACAAATACGTATTAAAGAACAAATTTGTAAATTAATTGAAAATTGAAATTAGGCTATTTACATAAGTCATGCATTTTATTGTATGCCGCAGTAAACCCTAAAAGTGAATAAGTTACTGGATTTGAGTTACTCTTAATTACCATAGATAACCCTAATTTCATTTTTTTTACTATATCTTGATCAATTTTTATATTTTCTGCCCATGCAAGCCCATTATTTATTATTGGGAGCTTATATGTTGTTCTATTATCAATATTTAAAACTACAGGACCATGTGAATTAGAGCTGACTACTACTTCATCTGCTGCTTTACTTACATAATTTACCATAACATACTGACTTTTATTTTTCTTTTTATGGTATGAAACAACATAGCATACTTTTTCATTACCATCTAAGTGCGTATAAACCAGCCAATCTCTATATTTTCCTTCAAGCTTAGAAACATGATTTTCATTTGCAAAAACCTCATGTGTTAAAGTAACAAAAAACATTAAAAAGAGAACACGTATCATGTCTAACCCATAGTAAACTTCAGCCCTAGCTTTGCACACTCTGATCTAACGTATCCTTTAACTTTTTCCATTGATTGTTCTGCAATCTGCCTTATCCTTTCTCTAGATATATTATACTTCTTACTTAATTCATCCAAAGTTTGACAATCATCAAACATATATCTTTTTATAAAAATATCACGTCCCCTTTCATTTAAAGTTGCTAAAGCGTTATTTAAGATTTGCTCTTTTAATTTTCTTTCCTCGTTAATTTGGCACAGCATTTCCTGATTAAGTTGCCCAGATGGAATTATTTCTTGTAATTCTTTTTGAGAGTGATCACTAACTTTATTCAAAGATTGATCCTTATAAGTTAAGCGATTATCCATATTCACTACATCTTCTTCGGATACAGATAATTCATCAGATATTGATTTTACCTCTTCTTGGGTGAGACTTTCCCTACCAGTGTATTTCAAGATCTTATTTTTTATTCTACGCAAGCTAAAAAATAATTTCTTCTGCGCCTGTGTTGTACCTATCTTAATTAATGACCATGACTTAAGTATATAATCTTTTATATAAGCTTTAATCCACCACACTGCATAAGTCGAAAAACGAAAACCCAGATCTGGATCGAATTTTTTTATTGCATGCATTAATCCAACATTTCCTTCCATAATGAGTTCCATCAACGACATTCCATAATTTTGAAATTTCATTGCAACTTTTACTACTAAACTTAAGTGACTTACAATTAGTTTATGTGCAGAAGTAACATCTTTATGGTCACGCCAGTTTTTTGCAAGTAATATCTCTTCTTCTTGTAAAAGGTTAGGAAACTTCCGTACTTGTGCAATGTAATTAGCAAGGTTGGTTTCCTTATCTATAAGTAATGGAAAATTTATAACTGAAGTTAACATAAGACTACAAACTATTATTTATATATTATTTATTAATTACTCAG
>NZ_JAZHPY010000033.1:0-11303 GCF_036711655.1 Wolbachia endosymbiont of Pentidionis agamae
TGCTCTCCTTCTCTTAGCTTCACTTCTATCTATTGACTAACCCATAACTGGGGTTTATAGGTGATGGTTGTTGAGTTGACAAGATCTATTTTAAAAAAGGAGTTGCGATTTAGGTAAAAAATTTTAAAATCTTGCCACATGGAATTTATATAAAATGGCGTGACTGATGTGTTATTGAGAGGTCTTTTTTTTGGTAAAAAAATTCATGCGATTGTGGAAAAATTGCAAGCAGAAATTCGAGTTGTAAATGACCGTTCTTACTTTTTGCTTCTGGAAAGATTTGGGCGGATTCTTAGTGTATTTAACTACTTTACATTTTTATTTTATCCTCTAAAATCAAGGAAAAATTCTTCATCATCATCTATGTCTATCATGCCAGATAAATGGATAAGGGAAAGGGCTCAAGCCTTTAAAATGATAGAGCCATTTATCGATTATAAAAATTGTGAAGGAGTTGTTTCTTACGGGTTGTCATCTTATGGATATGATGCAAGAGTAGGGAATAAGTTTAAAGTTTTCACCAATGTAAATTCTGTTGTTGTTGATCCTAAAAATTTTTCTGACCATAGTTTTATAGATAGAGAAACGGATGTATGTATTATCCCACCTAATAGTTTCGCACTTGCTAGCACAGTTGAATATTTTCGTATACCAAGAAATACATTAGTAATTTGTGTAGGTAAATCAACCTACGCAAGGTGTGGGATTATAATTAATGTTACTCCTCTGGAACCTGAATGGGAAGGTCATGTGACTTTAGAATTCTCTAACACCACACCTCTTCCTGCAAAAATATATGCAAATGAAGGAGCATGTCAGTTCATCTTTTTAAGGAGCAATGATGAGTGCATGAAGTCATATAATGATCTGCAAGGAAAATATATGCATCAACAAGGCATAACGTTACCAATAGTTAAATAAATTCTTCCACCTATATGTGATGGTTATTGAGTTTAAAAAAGAAGATCTTAAGTAAAGTATGAGCTTTATCTATCTAAATTGTTTTCATTCTAAATTGTTTCCATTAAATTTTGCTAATGTAATTATTTAATATTATCTTAATTACCTAGTGCACAATATTACTTGTGCACTGAAGTTTATATTTTTAATCCATACTGTCTTAAAAATTAAAAGTTAAACCAACCTCGATAGCGTGACTTGAAAGATCATTCTTAACAGTTGCAGTGGTTGATGCTGAATATTCAAATTTTTCATTATTATTACCAACTTTATAATATAATTCAGGTATCTCTTTTCCTAAATCTGGTTTGACTACAAATTTATCACCTACCACAGAAAAGTACCTGTATCCAGCAGATAGTTGAATTTCTGGTGTTATATTATAGCTTAAACCAGCTTTTGCTTGATAAGCAGGCTTTATACATGAGGCACTCAAAAACTTGATATTAGTGAGGCCTGCACCGAAGCCAATAAATGGAGTAAAATTACTTGCATTATTAAAATCATAATATGCATTTAATAGTGCTGCATTATTCTTGAAACCATAATTTGTCATTTTAAATCCAGCTTGCAACTCACCATTTATTTTTTCTGCGCTCAGCCATGGATATTTATTGTAATTATATTGATTCGAATAATGATCTTTATCAATTGCTTGATTACTGTCTTTTATATACCAATGTATAGGTTGATCTTTTTGATTATGAGAAAGATGTGGAGGATCACGGTGTAATTCCACATATGTATTTTCTGTTTTAATCTCTGAATGTAATCCTTCTAATTCAAATCTAAAGTTTTTAATTCTATAGCCGAAAGAAAGGCTTCCTGCAAAATTTCCTTGATATTTAGGGTTATAGCCATCCACTGATTTGTTTGTTTTATCTAGACTGACAATTTTCTCTGTTACTATACCTGAAGCATCTTCTTTTCCACTAAATGTACCAACAATAGGTCTTTCTCCATGATAGCGAAAAGAAAGATAGAAATTATCTTGTGAAGAAGTATTTGGCAACTGAAGAGCATTCTGTGATGAGCTAGATTCATCATCTAAAATAGATTGATATGTGGAAGCAACCACTGTATTAGTAGAAATTAATAGTAGCTATGCCATTGCACTTTTTAGTAGTAATTTTTTATACAAAATATTCATAATATCTCCTAATTTATTTATAAGTATTATTATATAAGTATATGTTAAAAGAGACAAGTAAATTTTTTAAGATTTTTTTTTGTATTCTAAATCTCTCAGTACATGTCTTAAAAGTCAAAAGTGGGGATTGCTAACATAAGATAGCTTTTTTAAAAGCAAAGAGAGCTAAAGTAATGTGAATAATAGTTCTGGCTATACGGACAAAATTTCATACGAGCCATATTCAATGAAGTTCAAAGATCCTATGTAAACCTCAGAAATCTTGCCAAATCTGGAGGAAATCCGTCTAAAATTCTTGATTTTCCCAAAGAAACATTCGACACGCTCATCGTAATATCTCTCGATTTTTTGATTGAAACACACCCTTTGCTTTTGTGAAGCAATTTCTGGGTCCTGAATCGTACTTAAAGACGTTACGTCTTCAATTCGATCTGCGCTACTCGGCTCCAGAATATCATTTAAAAAATGGATGAGATATATCCTTATTTTTCTCAGTGCCAAAAATCTTCTTAAAGGCAATATCATTTTTGGATCAAAAAATTTCGAAAACTCCATAGTATACACTTGAAAATAAATCTATTCTATATTTTTTATATCATCTAAAGTAAGTCCTGTCGCATCCACTATTACTTCAATTGGAACACCTGCTTTAAGTAAATTTTTTGCAACTTCAATCTTTTCTCTATTCACAGATTTTAATTCCTTTTTCTATACCAGTTTTAATGCTTTTATTTCTCGCTTCATCGAGTTTTTGAGAGAGGATATTTTCTTCTTTCTGAAAATCTAAAATTCTTTCTTCATATGCGACTAGATCTTTTTAGGTCCAACATGACTTATCTAGCTCATCATACGCTAGCTTTATTATTAGCTCTTGTTTTGCAATTTTTCTTATAACCTGTTTAAAATCTTTTAAGTAGTAAAACAGAGAAAGCAAGAACAAGCATTTGCAAGCTAGTTTACGCTTGCAATTTTTCCACTACATTTTTCTAACCAAGCGAAAGAGCGCTCAACAACTCATCTTTGTGGTATGTAACTCACTGTGCTTTATAACATGAGCAGTTGCATAAATAGTATCTTTCATTTGACCAGTATGTTTTTAACTTCAGATAGGCTTTCTTCAGCATTCTCAACCATTTTCACAGAACTACTGCGATCAATCACGTCTGCATTATAAGATGAATTACATGTGGTAACCCTTGAGTATATGCTGCAAGATGGCTGTTTTATACTTGAAATCTTTTTACCAGGATCATAGCCTTTTTCTTCAGAAACATCTGTATTTTTGAGCATCAATTTGCAGAACTGATTTTCTCTTTTTAAGCATTGTTTATACGGACCTCTCCAGCTAATTAAGACCCGTTCTAGCAAGCTTTGTTCCTCTCCATTATTACATATTTTAAAATATATGTTTTCCCACCTTGGAAAATCCTTTGGTGGACACCCTCCTACTTGCAGCAATTTTTCAGAACGTATAACATTTTACACAACACATCATAAGTTTTCTTGGTCTTGTTTTCTTCCTGCTACTTTCTAGAATCGTCCTAATCTTTGCTACGGACGTGCAAAAATATATTGAAGATCAAGGAACACACAAAAAGTATAACGATTTTAATATTTTAGAGTTTTAAAACTCTTAATCTGCTTTGCAAGTGTTTACTCAAACCACCAGCTTTAGCTGGTTGTAATTGACAATATAGAGTCTATCCTATGTAAATAAAATCTCTTTTTAATATTGGTTACCATCAAAGAGAGATTAGCATTATCGATACTGTCTGGCATAGATCAACGGACTCTAATTAAGTTAATATTGACAATAAGTACTATATTTGATATACAAAATGAGAAGTTTTATTAAAGAATGAGAAGTTTCATTAAAGATAGTAAATTTTTAAAATGCATAGGGTATAGCAGTGCATTTGCAGCTTTTTGTCGTATCTGCATTATGTTTTGCTTCTTATGTGATGCCTACTATAAAGGAAATATCATCTTGATTTATATGAGATTGGTGATACTAATGAATTGTAACTTATAAATTTCGTTTTGAATAATAGGTAAATTAATAACAGTAAGTTGTATGTATACTATCAATTTGCTTTATTACTTATTATAAATTGTAGGGTTTATGAAAAAGTGTTTCATCTTTTTAATGACTTGACTTCAATTTACTAATAGTTACTATAGTATTAAGATGTTTTATGTCAGTTTTACGTTGGTGTTTTTTAAATTAGATTTGAATTTTTATGGTTACTAAGCGTGGTAATGTTTACAATAATTTAAATGGTACAGATATAATAAGGGCAGCAAAGGTACTTGCAGAACAAAAAGGGTTGGATTTTGACTTCATAGTAGAAGCTCTTGAAAATTCTATAGAGGCTGTTGCTTATGAAAAGTATGGTGTTTCTAATGATATTACTTGTGTTATAGATAGGAGTACGGGTGTGGCCTCCTTATCTAGAAAATTGAAAGTTGTAGAAGATATGGATAGTAAAGATGGTTCGGTAATATCTTTTGTGAGTGCTAAATTGATAAAAGAAGATGTAAAAGTTGGTGATGTTATATTTCAGGATCTCCCAATTAACATTGATGTTGCATCAGCAAGAGTTGCACAAAAGAAAATTGCTCAGATTATAAAAGACAAAGAACTGGCAAAGCAATATGAAGAATTTAAGGGTAAGATAGGTGATTTAGTATATGGTGTTGTTAAGCAGGTGGAATATGGAAATCTGACTGTGGATTTGAATGGTAGTGAAGCATTTTTTCCATCTAAAAATCTACTGAAAGGCGAGGTATTTCGTCAAGGAGATAGAATTAAGGCTTGCATAGAAAATGTTAAACCATCTAGTGATGGTAGGCAGATTATTCTTTCCAGAGTGCATAAGGGTTTCTTAGAACAGTTGTTGAAACAAGAGGTTCCTGAAGTTTCTGATGGGTTGGTAGTAATAAAATCAATTGCTAGAGATGCTGGTTCTAGGTCAAAAGTTGCGGTTTTCTCTTCTGATAAAAATATTGACCCTGTTGGTGCATGTGTAGGAATAAGAGGTCATAGAGTAAAAAGTATAATATCCGAATTACAAGGTGAAAAATTAGATATTATAAATTATTCTTCAGAGCTTGGTAAATTTATTATCAACGCAATTGCTCCTGCAGAAGTATCAAAAGTAGTTATTGATGAGGATGAGAATTATGTGGAGTTAGTAGTTCCAGAAGATCAGTTAAGTTTGGCTATAGGAAAGAAGGGTCAAAATATAAGGCTAGCTTCAGAGCTAGTGGGCTGGGATATTAAAATATTAAGCACTCAAGAAGAATCTGATAAACGTTCTAGGGAATTAAGAGAAGTATCTGCTTTGTTTGCTGAATGCTTAAATGTAGACGAAATAATAGGACAGTTGCTTGTTACAGAAGGTTTTTTAAGAGTAGAAGATATAGCATATGCACCAATTAGTGAACTTACTACTATAGAGGCTTTCACTGAAGATATTGCAATTGAATTACATGACAGGGCTAATCAATTTTTACGTAAGCAAGTAGATGAAAAAAAACAGAGGTTAGCAAATTTAGAAGTTGATAGCAATTTAATTGACCTACCTTTATCGCTGGATGCTAAAGTTAAATTAGCTGAAAATCATATAAAAACCTTACAAGATATAGCTGACTTATCCAATGATGAATTATATAGCATGCTTTGCACGCTGCACAGCAATCAAGAAGAACTAGAGAGCCTAAAAAGTACAGTTGATTCAGTTATAATGAAAGCACGAAAAAAATTGGGATTGGTGTAATTAAGATATGGCTAATGATAATGTTAATAAAGATAAACTTACTCTTCATGGATTGAATAAAATTCAATTAAAGGTTAATTCTCATCTCGACTCATATTTAGAAAATAGTGGAAAATCAAATATAAAAATTGAAGTTAAGAAAAAAAGAAGAATTTCTAGTATGCAAAATCAAATCGATACTAGTGATTATTTAACAGAAGAAGAACAAGTTGTTAGAGTTAATGCTTTGCATCATGCTATGTTGCAAAAAAGCAATTTAGGTAATAGAGAAAAGCAAGAATCAGACAAAAATATAAGTTCAGATATAGAGTCAGATGCACAGCTGCCAGATGAAATACTTAATAATAAGATTAATAATATACGAGAACTAAAAAAGAGTAAGATTATCTCTGTAGAAGATAAGGTAGAGAAGCCTGTAAAGAATCAGTTAAAGGCTAATAAGGATATTTTCTTAAAGCATTCAAAATTAGTAATTGAAAAGGAATTTAATGATCAGAGTGACCTTGTATTTAGAAATAAGCCTAGTATTAGAAGTAAAAAATCTAAATCTATAAGAGTCAAGGTTTCAAGGGAAGTAATTATACCTGATGAAATTACTGTAAAAGAACTGTCTATGAGAATGGCAGAAAATAGCCAGCATATAATAAAGATGTTGAATATGAAGACTCAAGAGGTTTACTCTCTAGAGAGTATTTTAGGTGCTAATTTGGCTTGTGAGATAGCAGTAAGTTGTGGACACAAAGTAAAACGAATTAGTAACCTTGATAAAGAAAATTCCTTTCTAAACTTAGGTAATAAAGATGCTTTGCATAAAACATCAAAACCTCCTGTTGTTACTTTTATGGGGCATGTTGATCATGGTAAAACTTCGCTACTTGATTCTCTTCGCCAATCAAATATTGCTCTGAAGGAAAGCGGAGGCATCACACAACATATTGGTGCTTATCAGATTGTAACAGCAAGTGGTGAAAAGATTACTTTTATTGATACACCAGGGCATGAAGCTTTTACTGAGATGCGTGCACGTGGTGCAAATATCACTAATATAGTTGTAATAGTTGTAGCAGCAGATGATGGAATAATGCAACAAACAATAGAGGCAATAAATCATGCAAAATCTGCAAATGTATCAATTATAGTTGCAATTAACAAAGTTGACAGGGCGAAGGAGAGTGATATACGTAAGATTATTAATGATCTGACTCAATATAATCTAATTCCTGAGGAATTAGGTGGTGATGTCATAGTTGTACCAGTTTCTGCAAAAGAGAAAATAAATTTAGATAAACTAGAAGAAGCAATATTGTTGATTGCTGAACTTATGGATTTAAAAGCAGTTATAGATTGCCGTGCTTTAGGATGGGTAATAGAATCTAAAGTTGATAGAATGAGAGGTATATCAGCTACGCTCATAGTTGAAGAAGGAACATTGAAGGTAGGGGATATAGTGGTGGTAGGTTTAACGTATGGTAAAATACGTACTATGGTGAATTATCTTAGTGAGAGAGAAGTCTTTGCTTTACCTTCTACTCCTATTGAAGTAACAGGCATAAATTCTGTTCCAAGTTCTGGAGATAAATTTGTAGTTGTAGAATCTGAAAAGCAAGCACGTGATATAATTGAAAGCAGGTTAAATATCATTAACAAACAGGAAGATAAAGCAGATGTTGCTCTGGATATATTCAGCCGTAGCAATGATAACATGGAAGAGTTATCTATAATTTTGAAATGCGATGTAACTGGTTCTATTGAAGCAATATTAACTTCGATAGATAAGATAGGAAAAGATCAAATAAAATTAAATGTTTTGCATAAGGCAGTAGGGGGAGTTACTGATTCTGATATATCGCTTGCAGAGGCATCTAATGCAATTATTTTAACTTTCAATGTGAAAATTGACTCTAAAATGAAGGATCTAGCAAAACGAAAAGGGATAGAAATACACAACTATTCCATAATATATGAATTAATTGATGATTTAAAAAGTTATTTAACAAAGATGCTGAAACCTTTAATTAAAGAAATACACATAGGTTCCTTGTCTGTAAGGCAAGTATTTGATGTATCAAAGACAGGTAATATTGCTGGGTGTTATGTAAATAATGGAAGTATAAAAAGGGATTCCATGGTTAAGTTAATGCGTAATTCTAAATTAATACATGAAGGAAAAATAAAAGCGTTACGTAGATTTAAAGATGACGTAAAAGAAGTTGGAGTCAATTTTGAATGTGGAGTGTTACTTGAGAATTATAATGATATAAAATCTGGTGATATTTTAGAGGTTTATCAGTTAGTTAAAGAGGAAAGAGTACTGTAAATATGAGGAGAGAAATAAGGAAATTAAAGCTGGAATCTGTGCTGAATAGGGCGCTGTTAAGGTTTTTTATTGAAAAGAAAGGAAGTGAAGTGTTTAAGGGTGTTGCCGTATCTTCTATAAAATTGAGGTCTGATTTGGAACAAGCAGAAGTTTACCTAATTCCATCTTCTTTAAATAAGGGAAGTTCAGATATCAATAATCTTCTAAATGAAGTAAATAAATCTGCATGGCTAATTCGTCGATCTATCTTACATTATGTTGACTTGCGTTTTATTCCTCAATTAATTTTCAAGCCTGATCTAACATTTAATCATTATGTAAGTGCATCATTAGATAAAACTAAATAGAGATAATGTTATCCAATACTTATTTCTTGTTAATGAGATTTAATAATCTTACAGGTATATGGCTTCTCTTATTTCCTGCTTTAAGTGGAGTTCTTTTAGCTACAGAATCATTATCATTGCAAACGTTTTTTTACCTTATCGTATTTACTGTTGGAGCATTTTTAATGCGTCCTGCTGGATGTATAATCAATGATATTTTTGATAAAAATATAGATGCTTATGTTGAAAGAACAAGAAATAGACCTCTTGCATGTGGGTTCTTAAATATTAAGCAAGCTTTAATTCCACTTTTTCTTCTATTATGTGGTGCTTTTATCATATTATTATTAACAAACGGAGTAACCCTCCTTCTTGGAATAATATCTATGTTTATGATAATTGTTTATCCATTACTCAAACGTTATATTTGGTTTCCTCAAGTATTCTTAGGATTCACATTTAATATGGGAGTATTAATTGGAGGAACAGCTGTAAAAGAACACTTTAGCTTAGAATTTATAATTTTTTACATAGGATGTATATTTTGGACATTAGCTTATGACACTATATATGCTCATCAAGATAAGAAGGATGATGCAAAAATAGGACTCAAATCAACTGCGCTATATTTTGGAAACTCTACAAAATCTTGGTTAAAAAGGTTCTATTTGATATCACTAATGATGTGGTTATGTTCAGGTATTCTAGCTTCATTAAATAATGTTTTTTATATCTCATTTCTGATAGTTGGGTATATATTTTATTACCAACATAAAAAATTAGATTATAACGATCGTAATCAGTGTATGTCAGCATTTAAAAATCACTCTTACGTAGGTTTGATAATATTTCTCGGTATTCTTTTTGATAGAATTTTAAAATCAATAATGTCTTTTAACTCGCTATAGGATTTTCATATCTCTTCCATGATCTCTTATAAAAATAAGAGACTTACGTAAAAGTTACATCAAACTACATGCTTGCATATCTCATGAACATCTTTCCATACTCTTTTCTCTTCATATACCAACATCTACTTCTGCTACCCTATACTTTTCTACCTATTCCTACCTAGATTTTTCTTCTCTCAAAGATCTGATTATAACTTCAATTATATCTAATTTCTACAATACTTAGGGTGTTAACTAAAATTTAACTTTTATATTAAATATAAAAAACAGAACATTTATTGTATAAAGTATGAAGAGTATAAAGAAAACCACTTTTACTTATGTTATTATTACTTGGCATTATTTTTTATGTTATCTATAGTTCTACTAATTTTGCAGATAGAAAAGTACTATATTCATGGTCTCAAGTTTTGCCTGGAGATATGCTAGGTGTTCGTGCAATTGTGAAAGGTAATAGTAAATGTCCATATGCATATATTAATGATAAAAAAATTGAAATGGCAGAGAGAGGATTGCCAAGCGGGCAAAGCTTTCCGGAAAAGGTTTGTTAATTATTTGTTTCAAGAAAAGTGAAAAGTATAAGCATAAACGGAGAAAGCTTGCCTGTACTTAAGGAGAAGTTAGGAAAAATTGCTATTATTGGTGATAGCGGTTGTACATTGCCAAATGATAACAGTACAACATGTAATAGTAAACATTGGCCACTCGTAGGTAACATTGCATCCTTATCTACACATAACCCAGATTTGGTTATACACCTTGGCGACTATAACTATAAGATGTATAGATGTTATCATAATAGAAATAAGTGTGAAGAATGCATGAGAGTGATAGTTTTAAGTCCTGGAAAGAAGAATTGTTAGAACCAAGTGCAAATATATTACAAAAATTTCCTATGTTATTCATAAGGGGAAATCATGAGAATTGTGATTACTGTAGTTTAAAAACTAATAATGCATATAAATCTTGGTATAGATATTTTGATATAGGAAATTCTGTGCCAAAAGATAATGTAGATATGCTAATTACAGATAACAGTTGGATATTTAATACAGGTTCATTGCAATTTTATGTGTTAGACTCTTCTTACTGTGGCAATGATGATTATAGTATTAACCACAAAGTGGTTAGTAATTATGAAAAGAAATTTGCATTTTTTAATGCACATGCTAATCCAAAAATGCCTTATTGGCTTGTGACTCATAAAACTTTCTGGAATTATAATGGTAATCTTAGTCCTTCTGAAAAGCATCACTCAGAAGTTAATGAGGACCTGCTACTTGCGTTCAATAACATACCAATTAAGAATATTTCAGCTATATTATCTGGTCATATACATATGGCACAAATTCTCCTGATGGACAGTGCTCCTACACAGATAATATCAGGAAATTCTGGGGGACTATTATATAACCAAGATTTGGATCCTGTTATGCATAATATTGAGTTTCATACTTCTAATAGAATAAAATTTTATGCTAAAAAGGCTCTAAACTTTCCTGGTTTTGGTTTTGCAATATTAGATCTTGAAAATCGTAAATTTTCTTTTTATAGTAAAGATAATAAAGAACTTTATTCTGCAGAACTGACAGAAAATTTTTCTTTTAATCAGTAAAATTGGTTTGAGGTGTAGTGACAAACAAATCCATGACTAAAATTTATAATTTTAGCAAATTCTTACGTTATGCATAATATTAATCCTGTAAATTTTTATAGATCCAAAAATAAAGAGACAAATTGAGTAATGAAGATTACTCTTGTATAATAATCCTATTAGAATAGTAAATAGACCTCTTACATAACTCATATCCAGATTGTAAATTCCAGCTTGAACCTCAAATCAAAACTTCGGTATTTATC
>NZ_JAZHPY010000034.1:0-11258 GCF_036711655.1 Wolbachia endosymbiont of Pentidionis agamae
TTCCCATTTTTAATAACTATTCTTTTCTATCTTTGAGTAAATACTTTCAAAATTAAGCTAGATAACCTTTTAAACAAATCATTATTTTATAGAGATTTTGAGTTTCATGATGATGACATAAAGGTTTTGTACAATTCACTTAAGTCTTGGTATGAGAAAAACGTATATCCTATTTTAAAGCAACTAAATGATGAAAATAAAAATGATATAAAGAAAATAGCTGAGTTAAAAATAAAAGAATTAGAATGGCTGAAACAACAACTTATTTAATATGATATCTTAGACTATTAATCCTGAACAATTGTATAGTTTAATTAGTGTACTATATGCACATGTTGATAATCAAAATACTTTTATAGCTAATTTTATGTCTTTGTGTAATAACAGCGGTTATAAAGTTGTTGGTAAATACGTAGTTAATAAGCTTGTTGCTATCTTAGGGTATAGGTTGCTCTATAAGTTTGCGTTTGGAAAATATATTTATATTGATGATTTAATCACTCTGCCTGAGTATCGGTCAAAAGGCTATGGACATCAATTGATTTGATAGATTAAAAGAGAAAGTAAGAGGATCTGTTATAATCAAATTCACCTCGACGTGAATGTGAATAACCATTTAGGTTTAAAATTTAATTTTAATAATGGATTTCAAGCTAAGGCATACCATTTGGCATGTCAAGTCTAATGTAACATGAGGTATTATATGGTACAAATAAATCGTTTAATCAGTAATGCTAACTATGTTAATTTGCTTATTGCTGACTTTATTTCAAGTTTGGGAGACTGGATGGTAATACCTATTATCTCCTCATTATTTATTTATAACATTGATTTACCCTCGCAAACGCTTGCTGTTGTTGCAATCGTTATGGCAGCTCCAAGCGTCTTTTTTGGTTCAATTGTAGGAGCATTAGTAGATAACAAAATCCAATACCTATTTTAATTTATTCTGATGTTTTCCGAGCAGTTTTATCTATTATTTTGTGTTTTTTAGCTGATAATTATAAGGCAGTCTTATTACTACTATTCTTAGAAGAAATATGCCGTTGTTTTTTCTTACCTTCTAGACAAATAGCTTTGAAATGTATGATTCTTAATGACTAATCGCTAAAAGCATCAAGATTTTTGTATACCTAAAATCAATTTGCAAAAATTACTGGTCCTGCATTTAGCTGGCTGTTAATCTTGTATTATAATGTAAAATCTCTGTTTATTATAAATGCCTTCACTTTTCTAGTGTCTGCATGCTTTATAAAAGCTATCAGCTTGCCTGTAAAAGCTACAGAGATCAAGCTACCTAATAATAAGATTAGTAATTTAACCTTTATATATAAAAAGCTAATAAGTGTTGGTAATAAAATTAAAAGTAATAAATTTTTAAGTGTTGTTATTATCAACAGTGCGTTAAGATTTGCCATAATATTTATATTCGATTTTTATATAATAGTTTTAAATAAGTTTATGAATTTTAGTGCATCAATATATGCAGTAGCAATAAGTGCTATAGGCGTGGGCAGTGTTGTTGGTTCAGTAGTAGTTATGTTACCCGCTTTAGATATATATCATTAATTTCTGTTGGACAAATCTTTGGCGGGTTATTATTATTTCTTTTAGGGTCATTGGCTTTTTATCAGGTAAATTTATCTGTATATTTTTATATATTAATATGGTTTTTATTTGGAATAACAGGAGTGCTTATTAATGTACCATACGCTGGCTTATTACAGACAGAAGTTAAACAAGAAGTTATTGTCTCAGTTTCTGCCTTCAGTGAATCTATCCAAAACTTTTTCATGATTGTATCTCCTCTAATTGGTGCCTTATTAATCAATTTTATTACGATTGATATAATGTTTTTATTAGTTGGTTTATTATTAGTGTTTCTAGGACTATCATTAATAATAAATAATCAAAGATTATTGACTAAGTGATTTTTTTAGTGTTAAAAGACATGAGAGGTCTTTTTTACCATAAGGTATCCAATAATCATAAGCTCAAGTTAAAGAAATTGGCAAAAGTGTGAGGGAGGCATGTCGGGTTAGTGATTCAATCGCTTTTTTGAAAAAATTATCTTAATCCTTATGTGTTTTGTTAACATACCATTTTATGTTGGATTCAAAGAAGACTAAACTATTGGCTGTTTTATGTCTTCCACTTTTTCTAGCTTTGTACCAGGCTTTAAAGTATTATACAACGCATAACTCACACAAGGTAATCCAACAACCACTGTTTTTCATGATATACAATGCGACACCGCTTGCCAATAACAATGCACCAACAACACCAGCTACAATTGGTTGAATTGATGATTTTTAGTCTGCGGAGTTTTCTTTGTTATCAAAATATAGTTCAGCGGAAGATGAGCTGTCAGCTCTATAAACGGAAGAGTTTGCTCTACAGTAGTTGAATCATTTTGCGCTTCTCTGCTGCTTTCACATATAGGTTGAAGGTCTTCACTTTCATATAATTTGGTGTTAGTTTCTGTAGCTTTATCAATTGCGTAAGTAGTACCTTTATTTATTACACTATATTTACATACTTCATGTATTCCTTAATCTTTAGCTGTAGTAGTTTTATCTGTTACAACAGTGGGCTGATGCTCAAGTACTATTAATAAAGTCCGTAATTCATATAATGAAAAAGATTAATATTTTAAGACTTAGAGGTTGTCTACAAACTACTATAATAGGTAAGAAAAACGTGATATGAACAGTATTAAAAATGTGAGATTAAGATGTACTCGAGTAGATATAAAGAATGGGAAATTTTGCAGCCATATTTCGAGACAAAAAAGACAGGTAGACCGAGAAAACACGATACTAGGATAATGCCGGTAATATATGTAATGAGGGCAGGTTGTCAATAGAGGAAATTACCTAAAAATTTTCAGCCATGGAAGACAATTTATAGCTGGAATACACGTAAATTAGCTCATTCTTAAGTTTGCAGTACCTTCTCAGCTTCTTCCATAACATACTGAAAGACTTGAGTTATAATACAGCTACTCTGTGGTAGCTGTATTATAAACATAAGTACTATATAAAATTATGATCTGCACCATAGTTTTGAAAGATTTCTTCACCTAAACCATTTATTAAGTAAGAATCATGTTTACCATATGGATCAGAAATCTGTATATTTTCTGATGTTTCTAAGCTAAATCCATTTGTGTTTGAAAGTAAATCATAATTTAAATCATCTATTTTACTTATAATATTTATTAACTTTCCTTGATTATCAGTTATGACCAAATCATAATCATCATCAAGCTTCATAATTTTTAGAGATATCTTATCTTTAGGTAGTACTATAAGCTTTTTTGTACTACTATCATGAATTATGAATTTACCGTTCTCAAAATAATATTTTTCTTCTGGCAGAACACCAATTTTATATCCTGATTCGTGTAACTTATTCCAGAATTTTAAAACAGATTGTCTTTCTGTTCCTTCTGCTCTATCATATAAAGCTTTTATATCATTATACTCTATAGTTACATTTGCTTTATGCTTTCCACTTATATTCTGATCACGACTTTCTTCTATTTTTAAAATAGTATTTTTGAAAACTGTTCGTTCTTGTTCTTCATCTTCAAGAGATGTCGTTCTCTTCGATCTTGATATGCTTTGAATTGAAGCTTGAGATTGCATCTCATCTCTTCTATCTAGTCCTCTTAATGAATTTTGTGATGTAGATATATCACTTTCTTCTACTTCAGGTTTACTACCACTTGACCACCAATTAGATACACTACTAGACACATTATTATAGATATTACTTGCAGCTTTAGCAATAATACCAGGAGTGCCATATTTTCCCATATCTCGTGTATCACTCTCTTGATCGCGGTGTTCTTGACTTACTTGCTCATTTGGATTATGATCAGTACTTGAAATGTGGCCTTCATCATGTTGAATATTATTCACATTATTTTCTGCCACTGAATTATCTTTTACCCATTTTTGAAATCCCTCACCAGTTTTAATTTTTTCTTGTTCACTTTTATAAATATCTTCCATCATTTTTTTTAAGTAAAAACGACCATTCAAGGTTTTTCTATCTTCAGTTGCTGCATAAAGTAAATTATCAATAAAATTTGGATATGTTTGTTCAATATATGCTATTACTGCTGCACCTGTCTTATAAGGGTCAATATCTCCTTTAATAATCTCTTTTAAAGTCTTTCCCTTATACTTATCATCAACCATTTTTGCAAAATCTGCCACTCTTTCTCCTTCTGTTAAATGTGTAACATATTCAGCAAGCCCTTCCATCAAAACTTTACCAAGATCGAGTTTAGAAGTTAAATAAAAAGTTAAAGCATGGACAAATTCGTGTTTTATGACATAATTATAGTCATTGTAATCTGACTTTCCATCGTGATTAAAGTCACCTCTACTATTTTCAGCATGAGAATACATGTTGCTAATGTAATTGTTATCTGAAGACTGGGCAGCACCACCACCTGGTATATAAATATCACGGCCATCACTTAAATAGTTCTGATAGCTTCCTTTATCTGGAAATAAGAAAAGTCTAAAATTTGCAACATCTCCATGTGTGAGAAGTGGATTATTATCTTTCTTTATACCAAAGAATGTATTGAATGTTTTCACAGTAGCTTCCAGTTCTTTTAGAAGACCCTCATTATTTTCAATCCTCCTTGAATCATTATCAAGGTCTTCAAAATTTTTATCCTGAAATAAATCAATATTTAAATTAAATTCATCGCTTGAAGATTGTGTACCATCTTCAGTAACTTTTATATTTATTCTACCTTGAAATGTTAACCCTGTTTTTTCCTCATGATTGTCGCTAGACCTCTTTTCTTCTTGTATCTTAACTAACCCTTTGAATTCATCCTCTGTTGGAGGTGTTATATTATATTTATTATATATTTCCTTAATTTGATTAATATTCATACTAGTATGTACGAGTTCTTCAGAGATTTTTTCGTACAATACATGATTTTCTTCGTCAGTATATCCTCTATTCTTTTGATCATTAAACCATTCTTTCATGCCTCCATTAGGGATTTTTTCCAATAAGTCCTTAACTTCTTGTCTTTTAATAAGATTTAAAGATTGTCTGATTGATTGCTCATTCACACCTTTTTCAAGATTTTTAAAAATATAATTTGCAACATGTTGTGCATATAAAAATCCATAATATGCATCAGAGTCTACAATATAATTTTGATCAATATGGTGATCGACCAAATCTGCTTTCGTAAATAAAGCCTGAACTTTGATGTTTTCAGCAATATATCCGTGATCCTGATTTTTTACAGTATTTGTTTTATAATCTACATAATCTTTTGTATCTTCTGGTACAAGTTTAAGCAATTCATCCACCTTAAATAAGGGAACACCTTTTTTACGACAAAAATCGTTAACTTCTTGAATAGTAAAAGGTTTATGAATCATTTTTTCAGAAATTTCGTTGTATAATAAATTAAATTGTGGTACTGAAAAATCCCTGTGAGCTACTTTTTCACAAATTAATTTATAAAAAGCGTGATCATTTGTAATTTTCACATCTTCAACAGATTCAGTTCCAGATCTACCTGTTTGATTTATGGCATCTTGTATCACTCTTGTGTTCTTAGACATAATATATACTCCTTTCTTAATTATTACTTTTAAAATTCTATATTAATAGCTTAATAGAATAGTAAAGTAATCTCTCTAAAAAAGGGTAAATTTTTATATTAGTATAACTTGTATTTTAAGAAAAGTGCTAAGATTATTAACATAATATTTTTATAAGTTTTTTACAAAAATTAGTAAACATAAAAAAGCTTTACAAATCTATATCTTATCATTAGCATGAATGCATATTTATATAGCAGTATATTATGCCTGAACATTATACTTTCACTCAACATGAATTTGATGAATGCGCTTCTGAATTTAAAATATTAGAAATAAATTCTGAAGATGTTGTAAATAAGAATCACGAATTTCTCAGAAAATTTTTAAGAGGTCAATACCATAAGTTGGCACTCGTAAATCACCTTGATAAAGGTGGAGATAGAGAAAGGTTTGATCGAATATATAAAGCCTATAAAAGCTTAGAGCAATATATTGAGCCATTAAAGTCAGGAAATTCTTGTAAAAAAATTGATTTTCATGCTGAAAGCAATGGATTTCTAAGTAAAAAAGAATTTCATTATAGATCTAAGTTATTTAATAAACTGAGGGTAAGTAAGGAAGATGCTGTAGGTAAGGATTTTAATGAATTAGTTGCTATACTAAAAAAAGATGGTTCATTTAAACAAGACCTAAAAAGCTATTATGAACTTAAAGCTCAAGTAGGTTGGATTTTGCAAGATCAAGATTTAGATTCTTTGAAGAAGAGTAAAAAAAGTGCAAAGTTAATGAAAGAGTTAAGTCAATATTTAGAAAAGCCAAGCGTACAATTATTCAATTATATTACTCCTCTAGAAAAGCAAAAAGATCTAATTAAAGAAGATAAAAATGCATTATCATTGAAATTTATAGAGCGTAAAGATCGTATGCTGTTCGTTAAAACAATAAGTTTTATCCCTTTAGCTCTATTAGCTATAATTACAATAGGTTGCTATTTTTCATGGTGGATCATAGCATTTAGCATAATTATTGAGAGTGTTGCTTATTTATTATGTTCTTTTTATATAAAGAAATATAAAAACTCAGATATTTCTACTGATGAATTTATGACTAAAATAAGCTATATGATGCTAGTTGATAAGTTTCTTATCAAATACCCTCTAGCTACTTTTTCTGTTTATTTAGTTACAACAAATTTCATTGCTAACGGATTAACTGTTGGTGGAGCTATACTTGGTTCACTGTTGTTATTGGCAGTATTAATTGAAACGTTAGCTCCTATTTTCTCAAAGGGCTCTGAAATATATGCTGAAAAGTACGCAAGAGATTTATTAGAAGAGGATCCAAAAGACAGAGTTCAAAAAGAAACTGATCTATTAAAATGGTATGACCTGCGCCAATTATTTATGCCACTTATTCTATCTTTTCTCAAGAAGTATGTTTTTAATGATCTAGAAAAAGAGTTATCTGAAAGAAATTTTGATTATGTAGATACTAATATGTCTGATCTGGATAGCATGCAGCAATTCGTTCCTACTGAAACAATTAACGGAGTTGAATAATACATGTTGAAGTAGTAGCATAACCTTTTAACTCTATTAATGGATATAAAGAAAGTAGAATTAATCTTTGAAAGGTTCAAACAATCGAACCCTATACCAAAAATAGAGCTAAATTATGTCAATCGCTTTACTTTGCTTATTGCAATAGTTCTTTCTGCACGAACAACTGATGTTAGCGTTAATAAAATCACAAAAGAGCTATTTAACATTGTTGATACCCCAGATAAAATGTTAAATTTAGGGCAAGATAAGTTAAAAAAGCACATAAGCAGCATAGGATTATATAACTCTAAAGCAAAAAACGTGATTGAGCTAAGCAAAATACTAATTGAGAAATATAGTAGCAAAGTTCCTACTGACTTTGATGATTTAATTTCTTTACCAGGAGTAGGAAGAAAGAGTGCCAATGTATTTCTAAATTCAGTACTTGGAATGAAAACTATAGCTGTTGATACTCATGTTTTTAGGGTTAGTAATAGGATTGGGCTTGTGGAAGAAAAAAATGTACTAAAAACAGAACAATCTCTTTTAAGAATTATACCAGATAAATATTTACTTTACGCTCATCACTGGTTGGTTTTACATGGTAGATATATCTGCAAAGCACAAAAACCTATGTGTGGTCAATGTATAATTAGCAATCTATGTGAATTTACTAATAAACTCCTTTAAAAATTGATAAAAAATATAAAGTATAAATAAAATTATGTTTATAGCGATTTTCAAAGGAAATGTAATATACAATTAAAGTGTTCTTGAAATATGTAATTTAATTTATTAGAATAATTATTTTGATAAGTGAAGTTATTTAATAGTATGCCAATAAAAATTTACGAGCTTGAAGAAATAATAAAAAAATCTTTTCCTGGTGCTGATATAGAAATCAAGGATCTTGCTGGTGATAATGATCATTATTATCTGAGAATAGTCTCTAAAAGTTTCAGTAATAAAACAAGGGTACAGCAAAATAAAATGGTATATCAGGTTTTAAATACTAAGAATATACATGCATTACAATTAGAAACTAGAGCTGAATAAAAAAATAAAGGGTAGAAATAATGTCTTCACAAAATATAAAAGAGCAAATAGAAAAAGATATAAGAGAAAATGATGTAGTGTTATATATGAAAGGCACTGCAAGCTTTCCACAATGTGGTTTTTCTGGAGTCGTAGTATCAATACTAAAGAAATTAAATGTAGAATTCAAAGGTGTTAATATTCTTGAAGACGATCAGTTACGTGAGGCGATAAAAGAATTTTCTGATTGGCCTACAATTCCACAACTTTATATAAAAGGAGAATTCATAGGTGGTTGTGATATTGCTAGAGAAATGTATGAAAGCGGAGAATTACAAAATTTATTAAAAGAAAAGGGAGTTGTTTCTACATCAGGTGAATGATAATAAGAATATAAAAACTTAGAAATAAAAAATTTATTTTGAGTTTTATGTTTTTCATTCTTCAGACTCTTTCTTAAGAAAAGAAATTTTACTTATCTAAAGAAGTTCTTGAGTTGAGTTTTTGTTTATGATAAATTAAAGTAAGTTATAGTTAATAAAGGTACAAATGGTGCAGCAAGAGATTGTTAATGTGAATGCGGAAATAAGAAATGTTCAAGGAAGTAAAGCAATGCTTTCTCTAAGAGCAAGTGGGTTAATACCCGCAGTCATATATGGTAAGGGTAGGGAAAGTATAAAATTAACATTGTTTAATAAAGAATTTACAAAAGAATATAAATCTGGTTCTCTGTCCACTCACTTAGTAGAGCTTGATATATCTGGTAAAAAAGAGTATGCAGTTGTTCGTGATATTCAATTACATGTTGTAAAAGATACTGTACAGCACGTCGATTTTCAATTTGTTAATAAAGATAGTGAAATAAAAGTAAACGTTCCGTTATCGTTTGTTAATGAAAATCAAGCACCTGGAATAAAATTAGGTGGTGTGTTAAATATTTTACATCGTTTTGTTCCTATAAGATGTTTTCCTAACAATATACCTCAATATATCGAAGTTGATCTTTCTGGTAAGGCTATCGGACAATCTATACATATTGATGATGTAAAGTTACCAGAAAATGTAAAACTTGCATCACGAGAAGAGAATTTTACTGTTGTTACCATTTCTGTAGTTAGTGATGATAATGAAGGAGTAGAGAAAGAAGCAGAATAGTGTGCATTTAATAATTGGGCTTGGTAATCCAGGTAGTAGATATGATGGTACTTATCATAATGTAGGGTTCTCTGTTATTGATTCTATTCACTTGTTTTGGCAGTTTTTAAGGTTTTCAGTAAAGAAAGGTAGTTTGTTTTCTTTTGGCAGTATTGAAGGTAATAAAGTCATGTTGCTAAAGCCTTATTCGTTTATGAATAACTCTGGTTCTCCTACAAAAAAAATATTGAATTTTTATAATGTTCCACTAAATAATGTTATTGTTATACATGATGATGCTGACCTGTCAGTTGGAAAAATAAAAATAAAAAGAGGAGGTAGTTCAGCTGGACATAATGGACTTAAGTCAATAGATAGCAGCATAGGTAATAACTACCTACGTATAAGGATAGGAATTGGGAGACCTGAAGCTCCAATTGACTTAGCGTGCTATGTTCTTTCAAAAATTCAGCACATTCATACTAATGAAATTAATCAATCGATAAACAATATAACAAAAAATATTAATTCCATATTATGCAACGAAGATTCGGGTTTCATTTTTTAAATTTTAAGTTATAAATTCTGATTATCAGATTGAACTTTAAACTTAAGCATTTTCATCTCGACTAAATCTTTCTTTATTTTCTCATGACAAAGTTTTGTTCAAGGAGTTTAATTCATCTACCTTATCGCGCAATATATTTAAGTCAGTAGCGCCAACAAATAGACTATTTCCTATTATTAAAGAAGGAGTACCTTCGATAGATAATTTTTTTGCTAAAAGTTTACTATCGTATATCATTTGATTAATTTTATCTTTATGTTTTTCCATTGATTTATAAAAATCATTCTTATTAACTCCAATACTTTCTACTATATTTAGTATTACTATATCAGAAAGCTCATCATTGCAACTTAGTAAAGAATTGTGAAAATCCAAATATTTACTACTATCAATAAAATATATAGCTAAAGCACTTTGAGCGGCTTTAAAAGAATACTTACCAAGTATTGGTATATCTCTAAATATGTATTTTATTTTACCATCATTAATAAGTTGCTGTACATCATTTTTAATACGTTTACAATAAACGCAAGAATAATCAAAGAATTCAATAACGATTACATTACTATTTTCATTGCCAAAATGTGGATAGAATAAGTTATGCAACTCATTTTTATGTTTTTCAATATTATCTTTTGTTTCTTTTTCCTTTAATGCTAGTCTATTTTTGATTAAATTGTCCTGTATATTATCTACAATTTTATCAATGTTTCTAGATATATAATCATCTAATTTCTTATCCAAATAACTATCATCTAATATATCACGTTCTTTTATGCTTTCTTTAGAATTTCGCATATAACCTGAAAGCCAATTATTTATTATTGGTAAACTTGCTACTAGTAATATCAGTGCTAACAATAAAAACATTCTAAGGGCATACTTCATAGTAAAGTTTTAATTCTTACATACTCCTCATATTTGTTCAACTTTATTAATACAACCATCTTAAGATAGTTGTAATTGATTTTCTGTATTAACATCAATCTTTTTCTTTTTTAGTAGAGATTGCACTATTTCTGAATAGCCTTTTATTCAATAACATAAAGTAAAGCACTAATACCGCGAGATTCTACTTGTATATACTAGCTTTATATCCAAGTAGAACTTGCCTACATTATGCAAGCAGATAGCGCAATACAAATGAGAGTTTCCTTAGTGGCATTAATGTCAATACCTTCATTAAGTAATTGATGAACTCCATCATAACAACTGTTATTAACTGCTTGAAATAAAAGTGTCTATTTTTTATTCATAGCTTATTCCTGTCATATTCAATATATATTATATTAATTTCTAAAGTTTATAGTATCTTAATACTTATGCTCTACTTTTTGTTTTGTAAGATAGTTAAAATCATATAATTTATATATGTTTAAAGATTTA
>NZ_JAZHPY010000035.1:0-10926 GCF_036711655.1 Wolbachia endosymbiont of Pentidionis agamae
GGACCTGGCACATCCGTTTCACAGAATGTCTTAGAAGCTTTTTTAAATAAAGTTTGTAAAGAGAAGAAAGATCTATTTATAAAAAAGGTAAATGGCTCAGATTTTTATTTTGTAGAAGAATATAATTATTTATCAAATGTAAAAGAAATCTTAAAAAGTAAATTAGAAGAAATGTTAAGAACTTTTCCATGGCCAAAGAGTATGAGGTGGGGTGAAGTAGAAGAAAAATGGGTACGTCCAATAAAAAGTATCTTATGTATTTTTGATGATGAGGTAATCCCTTTGTATTTTGCAAGATCTACAGCCTCGCGTGTAACATACGGTCATCGTTTTTTTACAAAAAGTAAAGAATTAATTGTATATAAAATAAAAGATTATTTTGAATTACTTGATAAAAATCAAGTGATTTTAGAACAGGATAAGAGAAAGAAATTTATATTAGATCAGATTATTGAGTTTACAAAGTTACATCGTTTAAAATTTGAGAATAGTGATTATAGTAAGTATTTGTTAAGTAAGTTAGCTTGTTTATTAGAAAAACCAATAGTTTTATTTGGTAAAATCAACCTGGAAGTATGCTCTCATTTACCTAAAGAAGTAATAACTAGTATAATAAACATACAGCAAAATTACCTTGCTTTTAGTGATGAAAATCATAACATTTCGCATTTTGCAACTGTTGTTAATGTTAGTAATAAAAAGATTATTCAAGGATATGAAAAAACATTAGAATCACGTCTTGCTGATGCAGGATTTTTAATATCTCAAGATAAAAAGAATAATCTAGACTATTATGTCAATAAACTAGATTCAATATCATTTCATGCTTTCCTTGGTAGTATAGGGGAAAAAGTAAAACGTATTATAGCCTTATCAAAGTACATAGCTATATGGATTCCTTATGCCTCCTTAATTAAAGTAGAACGTGCTGCATATCTTGCTAAAGCTGATTTAGCTACTCTAATGGTTAGAGAGTTTCCTGAATTGCAAGGAATCATTGGAGGGTATTATGCTTCATATTATAATGAAGATAATGAAGTCATAGAGTCTATTATAGAACATTATGCTCCTGTGAATCAAAATCAGATGTGTCCATCATCACCGACAACAGTAGCACTATCAATTGCTGATAAAATAGATAATCTTGTTGGGTTAATCGCAGCAGGTGAAAAAAATTCAGGTTCCAGTGATCAGTTTGGGCTACGCAGAACTGCAATAGGTATAATTAGAGTTATTCTTGAAAATGATTTACATATACCAATAAAACTATTAATAGAAAAGTCTTTATCCTTGTATCCAAGATTGGTATCTAGTAAAGATTCAATGTTGACTAATAAGATTAATAAAAAACAGGTGTTAGAAATTGTATTAAAGCTTTGTTTAGAAAGATTTAAAACTATCTTAAAGAAAAAAAACATAAGAAAAGACATAATAGATGCTATTTTATGCAAAGATAATATCAATGATTTGCTAACTACTGAAAAGCAGATTTCTATATTAAATCACTACCTTAGCACTACTGAAGGTAGTAAAATTATGGTTAGTTATAAAAGAATTAGTAATATACTTAATAAGGCAGAAAAAGCTGACAAACCAACTCTATCTTATAATAGAAGGCTTTTAATTGAAAATGAAGAAATTGCACTCTCAGACTATTTAATTACTGCCAATGAGAATATAAAACAAGCGATAAAGAATAATCATTTTAATGCAGCTCTTGATGAATTAGCTAGCTTTTCCTCCATTGTTAATCAATTTATGGATAGTGTAAAAATTAATTGTAGTTCTGGTGAATTAAAAAAGAATAGGCTATCTATGATAGCTAATGTACTTTCTATCTTTCATCTAGTTGCTAATTTTGGTTTGATTGTGTGAATAGAAATTCACAGCCCTTGGAGATTATAAGGAATCAAGTTAAAAGGAATCAAGTTAAATTGATTACTCAGGTGTATATAAGATGACCTGAACATTCTAAAAATGAAGCTGAGGCTTTGATTCTTGAAGCTCAATTAATAAAATCTCTAAAGCTGAAAATAGCATTCCTGATATATAAGTGAGATGTCAGGAAGTAAGAAAATTAAAATGCACGTAATTGCTCTTTCTTAGTCACTCTTATTTTACATAATGTACATTATGTAATTTTGTTTTATACAAACTTACTCAATAAAAAGTAAGTTTGTATACCATTTCACATTAACGTTGTGGCGAACGTTGTGGCGAATTATTTTTTTCAGCTCTTTGTCTTTCAATTAAAGCTTTAAACTTATCTGAATCTAAAGAAATATCTTTCAAAGGAGAATAGCCACTCTCTTTAAGTTTACTTACGTCCAACGGTTTTAGATCAGCACTATCTATATCTATAGGCTCATAATATACACCACTTTTACCATCATCAACTTCTGATTTCATACCTTTACTTTTACTCTGCTCTTTTTGTTTTTCAAACTCCTCAAGTTTTTGTGCTGTTGTCTTTTGAAATAAATGAGCCTTTTCTTTTATTTCAGACATTAGTTTTTCATGCTCAGTAAGTTTCTTTACAGGAGCTTGCAAATTCTCAGATTTTTTAAGCAAGTTTCCCTCACTATGGAGTTTTAACTTTGTTTCTAATTCCTCTTTTAATCTTGAATCCATTTCTTCTGGAGATTCATGTTTTTCTGAAGATTTATTACATTGCCCTTTCTCATTAGACGTCAGATCATCATTCTCACGCTCTTGCTTCTGTCTTTCCGCTAATTCCCTTATTTTAGCTACCATAGAGAGTTTATGTTTAGAATTAAAAGAACTTGATAGATTTACTTCTAAATTCTTTCTTTTTTCATTATCAGATTCATAACCTTCATCTCGATTGTTAATTCTATCCAATGATCTTCTTAATTTATCAGCTCTAGAAAGGCCTGAATAATTTTTTGCACTTGCATTTTCTAAATCAGAAACATTTACTTTCGAACTACTTCTCTCCCTCTCCTCATCTTTTGATGATGATTGATAACTTGAATCCATTTCTTCTGGAGATTCATATTCTCCTAAGGATTCGTAGCCCTCGTCATTTTGATGTGATCTTCTCTCTACTGCTTCTCTCAAGTTATCTACCATAGATGAGCCTTTTGTCACAAGGCCAAAACTTATTTTTTGAGTATTTTTCTTCTCCATATTAGTATCTTCTTTATGCTTTTGGTTTTGTCTTAAATACTCCTCTAGTTCTTTATCTAAAATATTTTTACGCTCTTGACCTAATCTATCATTTTGTACATTATTTTCACGCTCTTGTTTCTGTCTCTTCGCTAACTCCCTTATTTTAGATGCCGTAGAGAGTTTTAGCTGAGGACTAGGAGCAATAGATTCATGGACTGGACTTTTTACATTAGTATTTCCACGTTCTCGATTGACCTGTCTCAATGTTCTCATTAATTTAGTTACTCTATTCTCTTTCCATCTTCTTATCTCTAAAGCTTCAAATAAAGAAAAGCTTCCTATTTTCATGTCTTTATTTGCAGCAACATCTATTTTACCTGATTCGTATTGCTCTAAATATTCATTATCTACTCTTACAGTGCCATCAGAACTAATATGTATTTTGATATTTTGTTCTACTCCATTTGCTTGCCACTTTAGATTCATTTCATATGAACCATTGCTAACAATATAATGTCTGCACCCTGTGTGAGAAACACAGACATGTATGCCACCTTCAATTGATAAACCAGAAATTCCATTACTTTTACAGAAATTATTATTTAAAAATTCACTAATTTTTATAGGATTATGATTCTTAAATTTTTCCTTAAATTTTACATTAACATAAGAACCATCAATGGAAATACTTTCAATATCTCCTTTTGTACAACAATTTTTCAAATTATTTCGCAATTCTTTTGTAAAATTTTCAATATTATTCTCTATCTTTTTTATTTCTTTCTTATCTAAAATACCATTAAAAGCATCTTTTATACCGTCATGGTATTCAGAACAGTGTTTTAATAAAAATTCTCCTATCTCTTGTATTTCTTTTTTATCAAGTTTATTTTCCTTAACAACTTCTGAAAAATTTTTCAGAATATTTTCTGCCTGTATTCTACAGCTAAATAAGCATTGAAACAACTCTATTTTCTCTTTAGCAGCTATAGGATAGGCAATAGCACTTTTTAGTACAGTTTGATCAAATGAACGGTTTTTGCCAGAAGGCTTGGTTAGAAAAATTGCACCAGAATCTCTGATTAAAGTCCGTAATTTTTCATGATTAACTTCTCTAACAGCATCAATAATATCTTCATTAGGTTGTATCAATAATGAAGGAGTAACATTTTTACATATATCTCTTATACTACTAGGCTGTTCAGTATCTTTACTTTGTTCAGGACTATAAGCACTTAATATCTCACCATTATCAAATATGTCTTGTTGTACATTATTTTCTACTGCTTCAACGCTTTCTTTGGAAATTGCCTGATTAAATTTTTGTTGAGAACCTGATAATATAAGATTATTGATTGCCTCTTCGTTTAGCTCTTCATATTTTTTTAAATGCTCTTCCCTGATTTTTATACAATGAAGCCTCTCTTCCATTTTACCATCATACTTGATTATCCCAATATTTTTTATGTCATCAATTAAGGCAGGATTATTTTTTTCTAAAAATTCTTTCCAATCTATCTCGGTAGGTGATAATCTTATTTGATCCATATGTTTAAACATCAGCTTAGCCATTTCAACAACTATTGGACCACAAGAACTAATATCATCTTGTTGTATGCTTTCTTTTATAGGGTCAAAAGCGAGAACTTTTTTTTGTCCTTTATCATCATTAAAAATAGCTTCAATATACCAGTGATTATTATCTTTATTTCTGATTAAAATAACCTCTCTATCTCCAAATTCTTTATTTATGTTTTCTTTTATCTTTTTTTCATCTATGTTACCTTTTTCATCAGATAAAATATATTCTTTACTTAAATTTTGTACAAGAATAACCGGTGTATTATCATTTTGACCATCTTTAGGTAGGTAGTCGTATAAAGCTGCAAGTATTCCTTCAGTATCATACCAACCTGTATCTTTGCTTTGACCTGTATCTTTATCTATATATTTATAAGACAATGCATCTTTTATTCTGCTATAACGTTCATTTTTTATGTTCATAGTATTTTGCCTCACTATTAATTCTATAATTATTATTTCACATGTATGTTAATTATGTGCTAATATTGGCTTCTTGTCAAGATTTGACTATATTACACAAGAAGATATACTTACTTATTTAAATAAGAACTAATGCGAACCAATGGCGAAAAGATAGTTTGGGAAATGGTTATTGGACTTGAAGTTCATGCACAAGTTTCATCCAATACAAAGTTATTTTCTTGTGCTTCAACTAAATTTGGCAATGAACACAATACTCAAGTTTCTTTGCTAGACGCTGCAATGCCAGGAACGTTGCCAGTGCTAAATTATTACTGCGTAGAACAAGCAATCAGAACAGGTCTTGCTCTGTTTGCAGAAATTAACCTAAATTCTTACTTTGATAGAAAAAATTATTTCTATCCTGATCTACCACAAGGATATCAAATAACACAGTTTTTTGAGCCGATAGTTAAAAATGGTAAGGTATTTCTTTGTGAAAACAATAAAGAAGTAAATATAATAAGGATTCATCTAGAACAAGATGCAGGCAAAAGCATCCATCACAAAGATAAGACGTACATAGATTTGAATCGTTCTGGTATTGCTTTAATGGAAATAGTTACTGCACCTGATATGAGATCATCTCAAGAAGTTGCTGAATTTATAAAAAAATTAAGACAGATTTTACGTTATGTTGGTTCTTGTGATTGTGATATGGAGAAAGGTTCACTTCGTTGCGATGCAAATGTTTCTATTCGCCCTCAAGGTACAATGGAACTTGGAACACGTTGTGAAATAAAAAATTTGAACTCTATAAAAAATATAATGCAAGCTGTAGATTATGAAGTACAGAGGCAGATTAAGGTTATAGAAAATGGAGGAAAAATTAATCAAGAAACTTTACTATTTGATGTAGATAGTGGAAAAACTAAGGTAATGCGAGGTAAAGAAGATGCAAGTGATTATAGGTATTTTCCTGAACCAGATTTATTACCTGTTACAATTACTCAAGATACTATTAATCTTATTATTAAGTCCATGCCCGAATTACCTGATAAAAAAAAACAACGTTATATTGAAGAATTTGGTTTAAGCGAATATGATGCTGGAGTGGTAATATCTGAAAAATCAATTGCTGACTATTTTGAGGTATTGGTAAAAAAACATGATGCAAAGTTTGCTGTTACTTGGCTCACTGTTGAGCTTTTTGGTCGTTTAAATAAAGAGAGAATAGACATCGAAAATTCTCCTGTTAAGGCAGCCAGTCTTTCTGAATTACTAGATTTTATTATTGATAAAACAGTTTCTAGTAAACTTGCTAAGCAGATATTTGATACTATGTTTGAAACAGGTAAATCTGCAAGAATAATCATTGAAGAGCAAGGCTTGAAACAAATAGCAAATGAGAATGAAATATCAGAAATTGTGAATCAAGTTATTCTCAATAACGAAGATAAAGTTCAGGAGTATAAGAGTGGTAAAATAAAATTATATGGATTTTTTGTGGGAGAAATAATGAAAGCCACACAAGGAAAAGCAAATCCAAGCTTAGTGAATTCAGTGCTAAGCAAAAGGTTAAATTCTTAATTTTCTTGACTTAAAAGAACTATTCCTTTATAATAGGAAGGTAATCTAAAATTAATTTGGTGAGGAAAGATATGAATAATGATTCTGTTGCATGTGGAAAAATAAAAAGCAGTGCTTCTACTGAAGATATATATGAAGAAATAAAAAGTAGTACTTCTAATGAAAATATATACGAAGAAATAGGAAATAATATTTCTGCTTCTTCTAATACTCAAGAAAAAGAAATAAAGAGTAGTATTTCTACTGAAAGTATATATGAAGAAATAGGAAATAATTCTTCTGCTTCTACTGTTCAAGAAAATGATTATGATGATGTAAGAATTTCACCACTAAAAGGAAGCTCTCAACTTACGGGAGTATCTGTGAAAGCTGGAATACTGAAAAAAATATTCAGAAACTTAATATAAGTTAATTATAGGATTAATACTTTTTTTTGTGCAAAATTAGGAATAGTGGTATTATAATCATCATTAATAATAAATGGTTATTTATGTTAATCCATAATAAAAAGTATGCATTAAATCGTCAGTTATTTTTTAAGGTAATAGAAGGAGTACAGGGAAAAGCACAACTACAGCAATTTGGAAAAGAAGTATCTTGTTTAATTGACCAAGGTGCTGATATTAACTTTAGAGTCAGTTTACCTCCATATTGCGGTTCTTACTATAAAAAAGCTACTTTACTAGATGTAGTTTTAAACAGGCATATAGATAGAGAATTAGATTATTATACAGAGTCACCAATATCAAATAGAGAAATAGAAATTGTTAACATTTTGCTAAACGAAGGGCTTAACCCATGTGCTAATGGCTACTCAACTAGTGACATTATAAGTCTTATTTTTCAACCCGTAAAACTTCTCAAGAAACAAAACTCTTATGATAAAGTTTCTGAACAAGCAATAAAATTATGTATGACTTTAGCACCTTACATAAAACTGAATGAATCTAAAATAGAATTGCGTTTTATGAGGTTAGTTATCTGTAATGGGTATAATAGAAATGTACTACAATATTTAATTAAAGAAACAAAATTTGATGTAAATACTAGAGATGAATTTGGAAGAATATTATTAGATTATGCATATCAATGTAATATTCTAGGCATGTATAATAGTTTAGAAATAATGGAATTACTCACTGAGAAAGGTGAATATATGGAGATTAAAGGACCATTAAATGAAAAGTCCCAATATTATCAAAACATACCAAAAAAGCTATCCAATATTTTCATACCTGATAGTGAAGAAGCTCACAGTGAACCACCAAACAGTAAAGTTAGTGATCCACAAGTTATAGTAGTGTATAAAAATAGTTGTATTATTAGTTAGTGGATGTTTAGTGATAATTCTTTTGCTTTTTTGAATATTACCCATAGTGTATATGCATTATAATAGAAAGGTCAATTCATTTCTTTTAGTGCTACAATATTTAAAACAGCAAATCCAGAAGCAATAACATGGGCTATAGCTTGTACAAGAAATATTCTTGCTGCAGTTAATTCAAGATTATCTTCTATTATAAATCTCATGTTTAAATTATTTCTCCCGTATCCCCATAAAACATGAAATGCTTCCGCAACTTCAAATAAATAAAAAGTAATTCTATGTGGCTCGTAAAGGCGTGATGAAATTTCAACTATTTCTGGCCATTTTGCTAAAACTTTGATTAAAGATATTTCCTCATCACAAGATATAAACGAGAGATTTGCAGGTGGTAGCTCTCTAGGTGCACGACGCATTAAAGAGTGTGCGCGAGCACTGGCATATTGCACATAAAAAATAGGATTATCTTTTGATTGTTCTTTTACTTTTGTAAAATCAAAATCTAACACCATATCATTTTTGCGAGTTAACATTATGAATCGAGTAATATCTTTTCCCACTTCTTCTACTACGTCTTTTGCTGTTAAAAAATTGCCAGATCTTTTAGACATTTTAACTGGCTTACCATTATCTAAAAAATTTACTATGTTATGTAATTTTATTTCTATCTTAGCTTGATTATTGCTAAGAGCTGCAACTATTGCCTTCAATCTTTTTATATAACCTCCATGATCACTACCAAGTTCTAATATTAAATGATGAAAACCACGTGATATCTTATCAAAATGGTACGCGATATCAGAAGCAAAGTATGTCCAGCTCCCATCTTCTTTCTTTAGTGCACGATCAGTATCATCACCAAATTTTGTAGAACGAAATATCATCTGTTTTCTTGGAACCCAATCATCACTTTCTTTACCTTTTGGTTTTTCTAAATATCCCTCATAAATTAAGCCTCTATTTGATAATATCTTTATACTTTCCTCAACCTTACCGCTCTTTTGTATATTAGATTCTGAAGTAAAAATATCATGAAAGACTCCAAGAGAATTTAAATCTTCTTTTATAAGATTTAAAATAGCATTTAAAGCGTGATCCCTAATTTTATTGTAATCAGGGTTATTCAAAAACATTTCACCATATTTCTGTACTAATTCTTTACCTATAGATTTGAGGTATTCTCCAGGGTACAACCCTTTTTCTACAGTAATTTTTTCCCCTAGAGCTTCTTTATACCTAAGATATACAGATTCAACTAATGTTTCTATCTGAGAACCAGCATCATTGATATAATATTCCTTAACAACTCTAAAACCTGCCTTTTTTAATAAATTTGCAAGCACATCACCAAAAACTGCCCCCCTTACGTGTCCAATATGAAGTGGCCCTGTCGGATTTGCAGATACAAATTCTACATTGATTAATTGATTATTACCTATATTTAGATTACCAAAATCAAGTTTTAATTCATTTATTTGTGCTAATACTTCATGCCAAACCTCCATCTTTAAATACATATTAATAAAACCAGGACCTGCAACTTCAGCTTTTAAAACCTCAGTAAATGATTGAAACTCTTCTGCCAAAATCTTAGCTATTTCTATGGGATTTCTTTTTTCATATTTTGCAAGCAACATAGCAACATTTGTATAGATATCACCATGTGCTTTATTGTTTGGAGATTCAACAACAAAATCTTTTATGCTAGCGCTCAAAATTCCATTTTGTTTAAGCTCATCTAATTTATTAGAAATAAGAGTAGAGATTCGTTTAAAAATATTCATTAGTTAAAAATTATAAAGACTATCATTTAGTATAACAGGCAAGGTCTACCTTACTTTATATATTCTATTCTTAATATGTTTTACTTCTCCAGGTAGTACAATTAATGAATCAGTATACCAACTTTTCTTGTCATATTTTATTCCATCTACAAGTTCTCCATCAGTTATTCCAGTTGTAATAAACGCTGATTCACCCCTTACCATATCTTCTATAGAATAAATCCTATCTATATCGTAGATATTAAAATCTTTCGCTCTTTTTCTCGACTCATCAGTATCGAATATTAACTTACCATCCATTTGTCCGCCTATAGAGCTAAGTGCTGCTGCTGCAATTATTCCTTCTGGAGCTCCACCTATTCCTATATACATATCATGATTATCGTTTATTAGAGAAACTACAGACACAATGTCTCCGTCATCTATTAATTTGATCCTTACTCCACACCTTCTAATTCGTGATATTAGCTCATTATGCCTGTCTCTTTTTAATATACTTACCACAAGCTCATCAACTTTACGATTTTTTGCTTTAGCTAAATTACTTAAATTTTCTTCAATACTATTTTTTAATGATACTATCCTTTTTGGTAGATTTTTTCCTACTGCTATTTTTTCCATATAAATGTCAGGTGCATGTAAAAAATTACCTTGCGCTGCTACGGCAAGAGTCGACATTGCTCCTTGCCTAAAATGTGCACAAAGCGTAGTGCCTTCAAGCGGATCAACTGCAATGTCAAGTTTCACGCCGTTTCCAGTGCCGACTTTTTCCCCAATATATAACATAGGAGCTTCATCCCTTTCACCTTCACCGATTACAATTGTGCCGTCTATTTCTAAAGAGTTTAAGGTTTTACGCATACTGTTTACTGCAGCTCGGTCAGCCTCTTTTTCATCACCTAAACCAGCAAATTTATACGCAGAAAGTGCTGCAGCTTCTGTAACTTTAATTAATTTACAGGCTAAATCTTCTATCATTCTACTTAGAATTTAAATGTAGAATATATATTTATCGGATTGAAAGTGCAATACAGAAATTGCGAAGTTAATGTAATGTAGTATTACATAATATGAAAATATTAGAGATGTATAAGCCCAAAGAATGGCTACTTA
>NZ_JAZHPY010000036.1:0-10835 GCF_036711655.1 Wolbachia endosymbiont of Pentidionis agamae
CAACATTTTTGCAAATGGATTAGACTCAAATAAAACAAATAACAAAAAGCAAAAGCAAATTAGTGATTGAGTAATTATGGATATCTTTTTAAACATATTATTATCTTTAATAAAAATATTAATCAATAATAAATAAAAAGTAAGAACTAAAACCCATAGTAACATAGAACCTTCTTTATTACCCCAAACACCACATATTTTATAAATCAATGGCTTTGTTGTATGTGAGTTGTAATATACATTCTCAATTGAGAAATTATCAGTAACATGACAATAAGCAAGTATTATAAAAGATGATGAAATACAAAAGAATATTCCTAAACTAACAATTCTACAAAGGCGAAGTGGTAGAAATATATTTATTAAAATTAGTATACTAGCTACTAGTAATAACCCATAACCAAAGTATGAAATCATATGAAATAAAAATACGTATACTTTTGATTATATAAGCAAATGAAGTTTTTCTGACTACAATTCTGGATAAAAATATGAGGGTATTTACTAAACAACCGTTACATATAGGTGAATGGTTGTGTAGTTTTAGTATATAATTGCTACAAAATAGATAGTATAAAGAAGATTTTTACCATCCAATTTAGGATAGTAAAGTCATGAATTACTTCGCAAATGCATTATTGCTACTGTTTTTGCGATTTTATCATGGAGAAATTGCTTTCGTTTATCAAATACTGCGAGTACAATCAAAATTATTAGTGTTGTAAATTCTATGATGGTAGGAAATAAGGAAATAATAGTTCCAATGATATGTATAAGAACACACCTAACTACCGCTTGAATTATGCTTACATTTTTGAATGTATTTGCATCTTTTATACGGATACTAAGCAATAAATAACCAGGGGTACCACCAAATTTTGTTATCAAAAATGTCTCTAAAATTATAAGAAATATAGTTTCAACAACAATTGTTGTTAACACTTTTGTTAACACGCGAGGTTCAAGAAAAGCATCATGAATTATTCTGTCTATTTCATCTTCGTGAATATCCTCATTTACTAATGATGCTAATAAGTCTTCTAATTTATTACTTTCAAGTTGAAACAACATAATTGGCAATGCCAGAACGATTATAATAATAGCATCAATAACACCAGCTATAACACGCCTTGTGATTCCTGCATATTTAGTATCCATTTTTCAACCTTACATAGTTATCTGATTATATCATATTAGTAATTAAACAATTATGAAATTATTGGAAAATACTGATGCTGTTTTATAAATAGATGAATTTTGACATTAAAGAAAACATATTATTGAAAGTATGTCACTATTCATGCAGATTTAGGTTTAAAACTAAAGGTTATTCAAAGCTACTATTGCCTTTAAAAGCATCTATCTTAAATTATTAATAGAGAAAATTGAGCTAAAATATGAGTACACAATTTATTGAATGTGCCATAGTTAATCCAAATTTCAAGATCAGAAAAAATTAGAGAAATATCCAGCCTCCCCCAAGCATTTGTTCACCTTGATATACAACACACGCTTGACCTGGACTTATACCAAAATACTCATCTTTTAACATCACCATAGCTTTATCTTTTTCTTCCAAGGAAGTTATAGTAGCAGGACTACCGCTATGTGAAGATCTAAGCTTTACAGTGACCTCAATACCTTTTTCAGGAATAGATTGTTCTAACCAATTTAGATCTTTAACAAATAATTTTTTCCGTACTAATGCATTCATTGGCCCTACTATAACCTCATTAGTTGTTGCTTTTATCTTTATAACATAAAGAGGCTCATGATAAGATACACCAAGGCCTCTTCTTTGGCCCACGGTAAAATTTATAATACCATTATGTTCTCCAAGAACTTTACCATTTATATGTATAATACTTCCTTTTTTTGTAGCATGCGGAGTAAACTTAGCTATAGTTTTCTTATAATTATCTGAAACAAAACATATGTCTTGGCTATCAGGCTTCTGAGAAATCCTAAGACCAAAATATTCTGCTAATGCTCTCACGCTGCTTTTTTCAAAATTGCCCAAAGGAAAACGTAAGAATTTTAACTGCTCTGTGGTTGTTGCAAATAAAAAATAACTTTGATCTTTATTTTTATCTAGACTGGAATATAATTTAACTTGATCATTTTCTTCCTTTCTTCTCACATAGTGTCCAGTAACTAGCGCATCTGCATCTAGCTTTTTTGCAGCATCTAATAAATCACGGAATTTTACTGTTTGATTACACTTAACACAAGGTATTGGTGTTTCCCCACGTATATAAGTATTTGCAAAGTCTTCTATTACTTCTTTCTTAAATATTGATTCGTAATTTAAAACATAGTGAGGAAATTCAGTGCTTTCTGCAACACGTTTAGCATCATAAATATCTTGCCCTGCACAGCATGCACCTTTTCTTGCACTGCTATTACCTTCATATAACTGCAGAGTAATACCTATAACTTGATATCCTAATTTATGTAACAAAACTGCAGCAACAGAACTATCAACACCACCAGACATTGCTACCACAACTTTAGTTTTAGCTGGATCTTTACCTGCAATAAGTTGATCAATCCTAAATTTTTCTAGCACTTTATCTTATTCTATAAAGAAACTATTATAAAATAATTACTTTAAAATGAAAGTACCCCTAATGTTCTAGTACATTGTTTTCTGTTGCATCAACTACACTAGGATCATCTAGTGTTATACATCCCTTTGTATTATTAGTCAAAATATTAGCTTTTTCTATAAATTCTTTCAAATTCTTACACTCTATAATCTTAAAACCAGCATTATCCTTTTTACCGTTTAAATCATCAATAAAAGGTTCTTTAATTAACTTATAATTTCTTTTATTCTCCTCAGAAGAAAAGTAACTTTCTAATTTACCATGCATAATAATATCATGAGAGTCATACACTATAATTTCTTTATTACACTTTTGTGTAAAAATAAGTTTTACAGACGATTTAGGCATTTGTTCTTGTCTACCTGATTCCATGTAACTTGATAATTGCAAGTTACAATTATCAAAATTGGTTATAACACTTATACGAGATGGTATACTTTTACCATCTGTTTCAGAAGCAAAAATCAAAACGTTATCATTATTTTTTGTAGCATCTTGAATGATTTGAGATAGTTGTTTATTTTTATTAGCATTATAGTATAGCACAGCAAAAAGCATTGCTATAAGTAGTATTGCAATAGAAATTGCACATAATAAAATTATACTCATAATTAACTTATTAAATAATATATTTACTATTATTATAACATTAACTTTTTAATCCGTCAATTACTAAATTAGTATAGCATGACTGCAAATCGTTAAAGGAATTACAGTAATTGTATCGCTTTTGGTGTAATATATGTATAATAAATTGAGATGCAAAAAGTATTACATGAATAAATTAATTGACCTACTAGAAAAAAAATCTAGTGATAATATAGAACAAGAAATATGCAAATTACCTCATAATCTAGAAGCAGAGCAGCTGCTTATTGGCGCAATGATTCGTGATAACAGAATATGTGACGCTGTGGAGGATGTAATAACAGCGGAATACTTATATGATCCATTGCATCAAAACATTTTCACTCAGATATCCAAAACAAAAAAGCACGGCATAGTTGCAAACGAACTAAGCTTAAAAATGTTTTTTGAGCACGATCCAGCTTTTATTGATTGTGGTGGAACCGAATATTTGGCAAAACTTGCAGCTAAAGCAAGTATCGCTCTAGATATTTATAGCCTAACAAGAATAATACGGGATGCTTATATAAGAAGATGTTTAATTCAGCTAGGGCAAAATATAATAAGTGGCAGCTATAATTATGATATTGATAATCCTGCAGATGCTCAGATTGAACAAGCGATGGCAACATTGTTTAATCTAGTCACAAATAAACAACGAGATAAAAATTATATTAAACTTGCAGGTTCTATAAAGGACGTAATTAATAAAGTTAGCTTACTTAAAAATAATCCGGAAGCACTAGGAATTACAACTGGTTTATATGATTTGAACCAATTATTAGGTGGGCTTCAAAAGTCTGATCTACTGATTTTAGCTGCAAGGCCTTCAATGGGTAAAACAGCATTAGCATTAAATATTGCACTTAATGTCTGCAAGGTTTTACATGAAAGAGATAAACAGAATTATGTGGTATTTTTTTCACTAGAAATGTCAGCAGAGCAGCTAACTGCAAGGTTAATTACTATAGATTCAGGTGTTGGCTACTATAAAGCATTAACAGGAAAAATTAGTGAATTTGAATTACATACGTTTATAGAAATTGGCACTAAATTATCGGAGCTACCTTTTATAATTGATGATACTCCTGCTTTATCAATCACTGCCCTCCGCACAAGAATACGCCTACTGCATCAACTTTACGGCATAGGAGTTGTTTTTATTGATTATCTTCAGCTAATAAAAGGAACAACAAAAAGAAGTAGTGAAAATAGAGTACAAGAGATATCAGAGGTTACACAAGGACTTAAGGCGATTGCAAAAGAATTAAATATTCCAGTAGTTGCTTTATCACAACTTTCACGTTCTGTTGAACAAAGAGATGATAAGAAACCTCAGCTCGCAGATCTACGTGATTCAGGAAGCATAGAACAAGATGCAGACATAGTTATGTTTCTATATAGAGAAGAATATTATGAACTAAGAAAGCAACCAATTGAAGGAAGCGTTAAACATAGGGAGTGGCAAGAAAAAATGGAAAAGATAAGAAATATAGCAGAGCTTGTGATTGCTAAGCAAAGAAACGGACCTATAGGTAGTATAAAATTGTATTTTGACTCTAATAGAGGAACATTTAAGGATTATACTGAGAGGTATAATAATATATAAAACTTGTACAAACAGAACTTAATCTAAGAAAACTTATAACTTAGTAAAATTTTTAATATTTTCTGCATATTTCATATATTGTCATATGTGTATAGTTTATTTTAAAAGCTTTAAAATAGTTTCTAAAATTGACAATTTAATATATATACTGTACTATTATAACTATTAAAAAATAAAAAAGGATCCCTACGTGTTTTTACAACTGATACACCTTTAGTGTTTCAGTGGCTTCCAAAGGAATATGGGTGGACAATTCCAGAAAAATACTTAGATAGGTTAAACACTTGGGCAAAAAGAGAACCTCAGCGCCAAATAAAATTAGTAATAAATAGATCTGGCTTTACTCCTAAGCAGCTTAAGGAATTAAAGGGTAAGTTATTAGATAAAACATTCAACCCAAACCAAAACATAGACATCATAGACTTTAATAACTTAGATCTAAAGGAATATGATTTTAGTTTTCACTTACAACATGAACGGAAGATTAAACAGTCTGAATGTCCTGAATACACTGTATCTAAATACTTTAAAGATCTATATTCTATCCAGCAAGATAAGAGATTATCTTTTGGTGTTGAAATAGAGATTCTATGCGCATATTTATGCTACTTGCACTTGGATTTCCTACAATCTACTTTGATTTTGATGTTCTACTTTTTGATAATTAAATTTTTAAGTATCTTTACAATAAAATCCTATGATATAAAATAAAAAAATTGTATTTTTTTTATAGATGCCAAGACGTACAGACATAGAATCTATATTAGTGATAGGTGCTGGGCCAATAGTAATAGGTCAAGCATGTGAATTTGATTATTCTGGAACCCAAAGTTGTAGAGTATTAAAAAGTGAAGGGTATAGAGTAATTCTAGTCAATTCCAACCCTGCAACTATAATGACTGATCCAGAATTTTCTGATGCAACATATATTGAGCCTGTACTTCCTGAAATAATAGAAAAAGTTATTGAAAAAGAAAAACCAGATGCAATACTACCAACAATGGGTGGGCAAACAGCTTTAAATTGTGCAGTAAAACTTGCAGATATTGGTGTACTGGATAAATACAATGTGGAGTTAATAGGAGTAAGTAGAGAAGCTATAAGAAAGGCAGAAGATAGAAACTTATTCCGTCAGTCTATGGATAAAATAGGATTAAAATACCCGAAAAGCATCATAATTAAGAATAAAAAACAGATAAAAGAAGCTCTTAATTACATAGGATTACCTGCGATTATACGCTCATCTTTTACTCTTGGAGGAAGTGGGAGTGGAATAGCATATAACAAGGAAGAGTTCTTTTATATTACAGATAATGCATTAAAAATTTCACCAATAAATGAAGTACAAATAGATGAGTCAATTATTGGGTGGAAAGAGTATGAAATGGAAGTGATTCGAGATTATAAAGATAATTGTATAATAGTATGTTCCATAGAAAATGTTGATCCTATGGGAGTGCATACAGGTGATAGCATAACAGTTGCACCTGCTTTAACTCTGCGCGATGCGGAATATCAACAAATGAGAAATGCATCTATAGCAGTTCTGAGAGAAATTGGTGTTAATGCAGGTGGAGCAAATGTTCAGTTTGCAGTGAATCCTAAAGAAGATGAAAGCCTTGTTGTGATTGAAATGAACCCGAGAGTTTCTCGTTCTTCTGCACTTGCTTCAAAGGCAACTGGCTATCCTATTGCAAAAGTTGCAACTAAACTTGCTATTGGCTATTCACTTGATGAAATACGTAATGATTGTGCTAAAGCAATACCTGCAGCATTTGAGCCAGTAATTGATTATATTGTTACTAAAATTCCTCGTTTTGAATTTGAAAAGTTTAAAGGAGCAAATTCTGAACTTTTAACTTCTATGAAATCTGTTGGGGAAGTAATGTCAATAGGGCGTACCTTTAATGAATCTCTACAGAAAGCTCTTCGTTCTTTAGAAACTGGTCTTACTGGTCTTGATGCAGTATTTCCTGCAGAAACAGATCTTGATTACATAAAATCTCAACTAGCTAAGTTATCACCAAATAGAGTATTGATTGCTGCTGATGCTATACGTTTTGGAATTAGCATAGAGGAAATAAATGCTATTACTGGCTACAACTTTTGGTTTTTGCATAATATAAAGCAGATTGTTTTAGCTGAAAAGAAAATTAAAGAAAGTGGTTTGCCTGATACCAAGTATGAGATACTTGAATTGAAGAAAATGGGCTTCTCAGATATGAAGCTAGCAGAGTTAAGTAATAAAAAGACAGAACATATTGAAGCAATAAGAAAGAAATTTAATATAAGACAAGTCTATAAACGTGTAGATACTTGTGCTGCTGAATTTGAATCTAATACTGCATATATGTATGGGTGTTATGAAGGTGATGTTTTAAATAATCCTGAATGTGAAGCAGAAGTTTCTAGTAAACGGAAAATAGCTATTTTAGGTAGTGGCCCAAATAGGATTGGGCAAGGTATTGAATTTGATTATGCTTGCGTGCATGCAGTTTCTGCAGCAAAAGAATTAGGGCTAGAAACTATAATGATTAATTGTAATCCTGAGACTGTTTCAACTGATTATGATATTGCTGATCGTTTATATTTTGCACCATTAGTTATAGAAGATGTTCTTGCGATACTTGAAAAAGAACAAGAAAATGGTGAATTGATTGGGATAATAGTGCAAATTGGTGGGCAAACACCCTTAAAACTCGCAAGAATACTTAACGAAAGGGGTTTTAAAATTTTAGGCACCTCATTCGATTCCATAGATCTTGCGGAAGATCGTATGAGATTTAAAGATTTTGCTTCAAGAATGAGATTAAAACAACCTGAAAGTTCTATCTGTTACTCAGTTGACGAAGCTTTGAAATATGCAGAAAAAGTTGAATTTCCTTTGCTAGTTAGACCATCTTATGTTTTAGGTGGTGAGTCTATGTCTATAAAGCATGATATTGAAAGCTTTAAAGATTATATTATAGGGCAGGACAAAATTTTTAAACATGGATCACTTCTTCTTGATAAATTTCTAGTTAACACAGTTGAAGTTGATGTTGATGCCGTGAGTGATGGGAGCAATGTTTTCATTGCAGCAGTTATGGAGCATATTGAAGAGGCTGGAGTGCATTCTGGTGATTCAACTTGCTCAATTCCAACAAATACGCTAAGTGATGAAATAATAAAGGAAATTAAAACACAAACTAAAAAGATAACACTTGCATTAAAAGTTATTGGTTTGATAAACATTCAGTTTGCTGTGCAAGAGAATGATATATACATACTTGAAGTTAATTTAAGAGCTAGCCGTACAATTCCTTTTGTTTCTAAGACAATTAATATTCCAATCGCAAAGCTTGCTACCCAAGTTATTCTAGGTAAAAAATTGATTCAAGATAGCAAACCATTAAACTACTTTACTGTTAAAGCTGCAGTTTTTCCTTTTCCACGGTTTCCAGGTACAGACATTTTACTTGGCCCAGAAATGAAATCCACAGGTGAGGTTATGGGTATTGGCTTGTCATTTAGGGATGCACTTGCCAAAGCTCATATGGCTGCAGGATATAAACTTCCGGTAAAAGGAACTGCATTTATTTCAGTAAAAGATGACGATAAGGAATCTGTATTACCAGTTGCACAGATATTAAATAAGTTGGGCTGTGAAATTTATGCAACTAAAGGCACGGCTTCTTATTTAAACAATAATGGTATTATTGCAAAATCAGTAAATAAGGTAAGAGAGGGAAGACCTCACATATTAGATATGCTAAAAGATGGGAAAATAGATCTCATCATTAATACTTCTAAAGGAGTAAAGTCAGTATCAGACAGTAAAGATATCAGAAGAGTTGCAATTTTAAACAATATAACTTATAGCACTACTACTGCTGGAAGCAAGGCTTTAGTGCTCGCAATTCAGCATGTCAAGAATAATGAGTTAGAAGTTACTCCATTACAAAAATATTTTAATAACACAGCTATTCTATAGTAGCGATAGTAGATGTTTTGTTTGAAGAATAATTTATTATTAAAATAATTAACTGTTCAATAACTTGAGTTGTTTGCAAAAAATAGTTGATATATTAATATATTTATTGTATAATTAAACATTATATTTGCTAATATGTTATGACTGATATCAATATAAGTAAGCTAGATTTAAATGAACCAGATATCTGGTTCGATGGTCAAGAAATAAAAAAAGGATTTCCACATATTTTTACAACTGATACACCTTTAGTGGTTCAGTGGCTTCCAAAAAATTATGGATGGAAAGTTCTAGAAGAATACTTAGAAAGGTTGAGCAATTGGGCAAAATTAGAACCTCAGCGTCGAATAAAATTAGTAATAAACGGATCAGGTTTCACTCCTAAGCAGCTTAAGGAATTAAGGGATAAATTATTAGATAAAACATTCAACCCAAATCAAAATATAGATCTAATAGATTTCAATGAATTGGACCTAAGTGAGTACGATTTTAGTTTTCATATACAGCTTACAAAAAATTATGAAAAGTCTAAGTGCCTTAAATATACTGTATTAGATTATTTTAAAAATTTATATTCTCTTAGTGAATGTGATAGATTAAAGTTTGGTATTGAAATAGATTCTATGCGCATACTTATGTTACTAGCAGTCGAACTTCCTATAATCTACTTTGATTTTGATATTTTTCCTAAGGAAAATGAAAGACTTAATAAAGTTAAAGCTGAACAGGGATTTTTGTTTGATATGTCATCTGGTATGGAAAATTCTGTAATTGCTATGAGTGATGCAGGTAAGATAAAACTTGATCAGTTTTACATGAGAATGAAACATGAGTGGCAATATTCTTATCCAGATCTGAAGAGAAGTTCGCATAAAATATACGAGTCTATGTTAGAAACTACATATGGTATTATGATAGACATAGAAACTAAACCTAGATCAGCAGAAGATCTTTTAAACACTCTTAGTAAAGCTTGGAGCTTAGGGAAATCAGATAGAGATAGAATACGTGAAATAGTTGGATTTCAGCATAAAGGAAGAAATATTTATGTCCAAAGTTACAAAAGTTGGAACATGTATAAGAGAGATTTATATAGTACAGAAGAACTAAAAGAGATAGAGAGAGAAATAAAAGAAGAACCATTGGTATTTCAGCCAAGAGACATGTTAAGTAATGTATCTACTGAACATTCATCATCTATTGAAGAAGTTAAGATTAAAAATCATTCTGCTAATAAAACAACACAGTGCTCTCCATAATTTTTGTAATAATAATGGTTATGTAATACAGCTTTACAGATTCGATCCTGTACTATTAAGTTGACCGTGCTATGGTTGTTGAGATTGCCTGCTCCCCATATGCTGCTCTATATTAGCATCTCTCAATTTATTATCAGGTCTAATACAAGCTGCTGCAAGTTGATCTTGATTCTTTTTCTTAATATCATCATTAATGACATTTGCAACAGTGTTGGCAATGACACATAGGAAACATCCCAATTAACAACTATATTGTATGAAAGTGTCAGTTTATTCTCATGAATTTTAGATAATTTAGATGAACAGTTATGTTCCTTTTGTCGTACAAACTCAACTAGTTTATCGTACGGCATGCTTTGTAATTCTTTATTCTTACCATCAAATAAATAATCAAAAAGAGGCTTGTTATTTGTTATGAAGATATGCTTTTTTACTTTATTAATCTTTTTAATGAAATGACTGGAATATTCTGGATATTCATTTTTCCACTGCGCTTGATCTTGTATACTCTTGTGCTTACACCACAAATTTTCTAAGTTATTAATTTCTGTCTCTTGAAAAAATTCATATAGCTTTACATTTTCTAGCTTAAGTTTTTATACTCTGTTTTGCATTTTTCATAATACTCATTTAATTCTACATTATTTATTATAATTTCCTTGTTTATTTTAAATCCTTCATTATCAACGATATCTGAGCTAGCAACGCTAATTCTGGATTAAGAAAGGAAGAAAGAGAAGGAAGGCTTTTTGGATTTC
>NZ_JAZHPY010000037.1:0-10318 GCF_036711655.1 Wolbachia endosymbiont of Pentidionis agamae
TTTCCCATATTAATCTTTATAGATTTCTTATCTATTTTAAAGCATTCTAAAATCCTATCATTTAGTAATTCGATAGTTACAAAATCAATATTTTTTTCCACCATAATGAAGTAACTGACACAACGTGCTGCATTACCACAAATCTCAGCTTCGCTGCCATCTCTGTTATAAATACGCATGAAACAGTCAGCTTTGCTTGAGGCTTCTATGATTATTACCTGATCACAACCAATACCAATTTTTCTATTTGCTATCTTTATATAATCTAGATTAGTAAAAGCAATACACCGTGAATCAATGATTACAAAATCATTGCCTGTTCCATGCATTTTGAAAAAAGGAACTTGGAGTTTCATGCATAAAAATCAGCAGTCTACTCCAAATCCTTTAGTAAATAAATAAGAATTAGTATAATTCTTGCTGAATATTTCGTTCACTTGTTGTATTGTCCATCCTAGTATTAGGAAGATCTATATCTTTTAATCCATGATATGCACTATAACCAAAACCGATAATCCCAACACCTACTGTAACAGCAGCTACTGCTATCAAATTAAAAACAAGAATAGCGGGTATAGCAACTGCTGCTGCTACAACAACGCTTATAACACACATTATGGCAGCTTGTGCTAGCTGCACTTTCTTTATTGATTCACATGGCCCTCTTTCATCTATGCAATACATCATCAAATTAAACATTTTATTTTTCTGTAACTGAGAAAAATAACATTCATCATCCTCATCAGGAAGGCTGTCCATAGATTGTACTAAGTTAAACACTCTACTTATTTTTCGCCATTTCTTGATAAGATCGACCAAAATACAGAGTTTACTTCTGATATCAGAAAATCTTCTATGAATTTAGCATAATCTATATTATCTTCATTATCTTCTTTATCTTCTTTATGATTTGTACTCATAGTAATAACATTATTTATAAAATCGATAGGACCTGGAGTTTTCTTATCTTTTCTCTTACTGCAACTGTTAATGAAACACAAAGCATTTTTGTCATTAAAAACGTTAGCATTAAAATCAAAATTTTTATGCTTTAACAAAAGCAGTATAGTCCTTTTTTTCAAGTCTTCAGGAATTTCATCTCCCATATAATAGACCATAAATAAAGGATGCATTTTATACTCACCATTAGTTGATAAATTAACATCAATGTCTTTTTGCTTTAATAGATATTCAAGCATTATCATTCTATCATTTAGAGGTAATTTTTCCTCCATAATAATACGATGCAAAGGAGCATATCCTTCTTTATCCAAAACATTAACATTAGCTCCTAAATCAATAGAAAGCTTAAACTCATCAAAATGCCATTAAGAATAGTTCCTCTCAGATTGCATTAAGATGAAAAACACACTTGAACTTAAGGCATAGATCTTCGATAAATTTTTAGTTCATATTTTTTCTACCATGATTTCATACTCTATACAGTCAAAAAAACCCTCTATTTCTAGCCTTTACTCCATTGATTAATCCATGCTAATGCAAGAAGTTTCTCGAAGGGGAACACTAAAATAAGTTTAGACATTAACTATTGAGTGATTCATTATCTGCAGAAAGTATTGATTCATGTATCATTTCTGAAAGAGTTGGATGAGGAAAGATCGTAGATCTTATATCGCAATCTGTTCCTTCCATCTGCTTGATAAGAGCAATACCATTAATTAATTCTGTTACCTCTGCACCTATCATATGAGAGCCAATAATTTCTCCTGTTTTTTTATCTATAATTGTTTTAACTAGTCCTTCAGTTTCACTCAAGGCAATTGACTTTCCATTAAAATTAGAATAAAATTTCCCTATTTTGATATCATATCCATCTTTTTTTGCTTGTTCTTCAGTCAAACCAACACTTGCTATTTGTGGATGTGAGTAAGTACAATTTGGTACACAGTTTCTTTTTAATGTATGTGGATTTTTACCAGCTATCTTTTCAATGCATATTACAGCTTCATGGCTTGCTTTGTGTGCGAGACAAGGCGCTCCAGCTACATCACCTATTGCATATAAATTTTCTTCACTAGTTTTATTCCAATCATCTATTTCAATAAATCCATAGGAATTTATCCTGATTTGTGTACTTTCAAGTCCTAGATTTTTAATATTAGCTTCAACACCAACAGCAAGAATTATTCTGTCAAAATTTTCTTTTTTTCCGTTACTAAACTCCGCTTTTACAGAATCTGTACTTTTAGTGAGTGTTTTGATACTTGTATTCGTATATATTTTTATTCCTTGATTTATAAATATTTCTTTTGCTAGATCTGAAATTTCCTTATCTTCAAAAGGAAGAATAGAGTTTTTCATTTCTATTATAGTGACTTGCACTCCTAAAGCATTGTAGAAGCTTGCAAATTCTATGCCAATTGCACCAGAACCTATTATAAGTAGTGACTCTGGTACTTTATCTGGTATCATGGCATGACGCGCATTCCATATTAATTTTCCATCTGCTTCTATTCCTGGTAAATTTCTTGCTTTAACACCAGTTGCTAAAATTACATGTTTAGAAGAAATTTCCTGCTCTTTTTTGCTGTCAGTAGTGATTTTTATAGTACCATCCCCAATAAGTTTACCAAAGCCTTTATGCACTGTAATGTTATTTTTTTTCATCAGGTATTCTATGCCTTGCGATAATCTTTTAACAATATCTCTAGAATATTTTACCATTAGTTTTATATCAAAACTTACATCATTTACTTTTATGCCAAATTCCTTTGATCTTTTAATTAATCTATATACTTCAGATGTTCTAAGCAGAGATTTTGTTGGTATGCAACCCCAATTTAAACAAACACCTCCTAAGTTTTCTTCTTTCTCGATTAGTGCAGTTTTAAATCCAAGCTGTGCTGATCTAATTGCTGCTGTATAACCACCAGGACCACTACCAATTATTACAACATCATAGCTATCCATTTCTTCTTTTCTTAAATATTAGAGAATTATATTTACCAGAGAAAGGCCTTATAATCAAGTAATTACTAAAATTCATATACTACACTTTTTTCAAACTCATATTTTATTAATATTTTTATAATTTATTGTGGATTTCTGTGAATAATCATGCTATTAGATTGATATCTCAATAAAAATAGTTTTTATTTAAGCAAAAACAAACATAATGATAGACAAGAAATCTATCACATAGCACCTGGCTTAGCACCTTGCATGCTAAAAAAAGAAAATGGAACGGATGCATTAAATTGCATACAATTATATAGAATGCAACTATAACCTAATTTTAATCAATTTTGTGAAGTGGCTCGCCTTCATGTAATGATTTTAGTAAAAATAGTCTAAAATAGTATAACCTTACATACAAAAGTTTGCTATCTCAGATAAAATTCTATTCTGCTGCTCTGAATGGGTACTAGAATAACCACATGCAGGAGATGCAGAAGCAGGTCTTGCTACACACTTAGGCCTTTTAGCTTTAACATTTAAATTAGATAATATTTCTTCTATTAATGGATTAATAAAAGACCAACCTCCCATATTTTTTGGTTCTTCTTGACACCATATAATTTCAGCATTTTGATATTTTTCAAGTTCAATGCCAAGTTTGTTAGCAGGAAAAGGATAAAACTGCTCAAGGCGTACTACTGCTATATCACTGATTTTTTTCATTTCACATATTTCAATTATATCATAATAAACCTTACCGCTACATATTATAACTTTGCGTATCTTATCATCCTGAGCTAAACCTTTTCTTAGTTCTGGAATAACTGCATGAAATTTTCTCTCAAAACCAGATAAATTAGAAACAGCTCTCTTATGACGTAATAGCGATTTAGGTGTAAATACTACTAAAGGCTTACGAAAATCACGGCAAATCTGTCTACGTAAAACATGAAAATAATTGGCAGGAGTAGAGCAGTTCACTATCTGCATATTATCTTCTGCACAGAGCTGCAAGAATCTCTCTATACGAGCAGAACTATGTTCAGGTCCCTGCCCCTCATAACCATGTGGTAACAACAAAACCAAACCACTTGACCTAAGCCACTTTGTTTCTGCAGACGCAATGAATTGATCAATCATAATTTGAGCACCATTTGCAAAATCACCAAATTGTCCTTCCCAAAGTACTAACGAATATGGAGAATCTAAGCTATATCCATATTCAAATCCCATCACAGCATATTCAGATAAAGCACTATCTATTACTTCAAAATTAGCTTGTTTTTCGCTGATATTATTTAGTGGAATAAAAATTTCTTCTGTTACTTGATCAATAAGTTTAGCATGACGCTGCGAAAAAGTTCCACGACCAGAGTCCTGTCCTGATAAACGCACTGCTATTCCTTCATTGAGTAACGACCCAAAAGCAAGGCTCTCAGCTGTTGCCCAGTCTATGTTAGTACCTGAACTTACGCTTTCCAATCTGCTATTTAGTATTTTCTTTACTTTGCTATTAAGATTAAAACCTGTTGGGATATTACTGTTTATATAAATACCCAAACTTCTCAGTTCTTCTTTTGAAATTCCAGATTCTATATCATACTCATTCATGTCATTTAGTTTAGCTTTTCTTAATTTAGACCATATACCCCTAAACCAATCCGCTTTTTTGGGAGTAAAATTTACTGATTCAATGAGACTCTTATTCAATTTTTCCCTGAACTCATTACGCAACTTATTTACTTCATCACTACTTACTACTTTTTCTGCAATTAACTTTTCTTCATATAATTTTCCAGGTACTTTATGCTTTGAGATTAATTTATACATCAGTGGCTGAGTGAAATTTGGCTCATCACCTTCATTATGTCCATATCTCCGATAACAGATTATATCAATAATTACATCCTTTTCAAATTTTTCTTTATATTCTAACGCGAGGTTAGAAACAAAGTGTACAGCTTCTGGATTATCACCATTAACATGAAATATTGGAACTTCTATAGATTTTGCTATATCAGTGCAGTAAGAAGAAGAACGAGTGCAGCATGGATTTGCAGTAAAACCAACTTGATTGTTGATCACAATATGCATAATGCCACCCACTTTATAACCCTCGATATTGCTTAAATTTAAAGTTTCTGCAACAACTCCCTGGCCAGCAAAAGCTGCATCACCATGAACAGATATTCCAAGAACAGAATTATTAGAATCTTGTTTTGCTCTTACTCTGCCAACTAAAACTGGATTTACTGCTTCAAGATGAGATGGATTAGAACATAAACTTAAGTGTATTTTTTTACCATCTGAAAGTATCCTGTCAGAAGAATAACCGAGATGATATTTAACATCTCCAGAAACATCAAGACCTTTAGGATATGCAAGATTTCCTTGAAATTCAGAGAACATTGCAGAATATTCTTTTCCTACAACTTTTGTTAGTACGCTTAACCTTCCTCTATGAGCCATACCAAGAACTACTTCTTCAGTATCGCATGCGGCAGCATCACTAATAATTTTTTCGATGGCAATAATAGTAGATTCAGCACCTTCTATTGAAAAGCGTTTATACCCAGGAAATTTCATGTGTAAAAACTGCTCAAACATTTCAGATTCAATCAAATTCTTTAGTATATCTTTTTTATCCTGTTGACTTAGTAAATAGGTTTGACTTTCTATTTTCTCTTGCAGCCATAATCTTTCTTCGTGAGAAGAAATATGCATAAACTCGAAACCAATATTCATGCAGTAAATATTTTTTAATATAGAGATAAATTCTTCAGCACTTATACTGCCTTCTTTATTTAATAGCCCATTCAAATTTATCGATTGATTTAAATTTATATCTTTTAAATTTGAGTATTTTTCATAATCTATGATGTTACTCTCATGTGGCTTCAAAGGATTAAGATCTGCAAAAAAATGCCCGTAAGACCTAAAAAAATTCACTAAATTATAAGCTAAGTCATCAATCCTTACACTTTTTTTTACATCATTTCCTTCATTAGCTTCTATACTGCTATTAGAGAATATTCTGCACCAATCTTCCCCAATTGATTTGTCACCTTGCAAGTAACGATTATAGATTTCTTCTACAAATTCTGCATTATCACCACTAAAACATGAGCTACCCTTTAAACTTTGCATAATCCACTATATAAAACTTTAACTAAGTATAACCAAAGTTTTCAAAAGAAGAAGTCTTATTAGGAAATTCCTCTCCCTTGACCTTTTTGTTCTCGTTTCTGTTCAATGGTCTCCGCCATGAGTTTTGTGTATTTTTATTCATTGAATTTGTCAATTCATGTACACGTAGCACATCATCAATCACACTAAATAATTCTTTCTTTGTTAAGTTAGGGTTATTTAATCTATGTGGTATGTTAAAAAGATCATCTGGATGCAGAGCTTCAGAAGTAACCAGATCTTTTATACATTCTTTAAAAAGTTGTATACGTTTTTTCAATTTTAAACCCTTTGTTTTATCATGAAAAGTTTCTAATTTTTCTACTGCTGCAAGCTTTGTAGTATCTTTAGGAACTTGTGTTTGTTTGGGAAGCTTTTGTAATTGACCTTCTTGCATAGCTTCAACTGTGAACTTCAACTCAGAAACTGCTGATTTAAATTGATTAAAATTGTCTTTTATAATTTCAGGTAATCTATTTAATTTATCGCTGTAATCTTTAATTTTAGCGTCAATACGTTCCAACTCCTGTTCTTGTACCATAATTTCTCTATGATTGTTTTCTCTTTTGGCATTTATCTGTTTGTGATGCTTGCTAAGCTCATTCCTTTTCATCAATCTTAAAAGTATTGTATCATTTTTCTTTAGTCTAATAATTTCATTTCTAAGTTCTCTTTTTGTCTCCACACATTTCAATATTCTATGAGACAAATTGGTTTGTTCCTTTAGATTTTTTAAAAGATCTCCTCCAGCACTTTTAGCATAATTAACTTGCTCATTTAATCTTTTAATATCTGTTTTCTTATATTTATTATGAAAATCATGCTCTCCTTCTAAACCATATACTTCACTTTGAAGTCTTTTGAATTTTTTAATCAATTCTCCAAAACCTATATTATCTTCTATTGCTTGTTCTTTAGGAGCATTACTTTTTTCTTTACGAAAAGTCTTTTTAAGTGGATTCCATTTCATGATGCTTTATTATTAAACTAATGTATATTATTTTATAGTTAAAATATTAATTATTTATTTAAATGATTAAAGATTTAATATAATATTTTAGTAAAGATATAGACTAAGAATAAAATTACAAAGTACCTGCAGATTTATCTTTATATTGAGACAAGAATAGTACTTATACAATACAACAAACAATCTACACATAAAACTTCAAACACTTCCACAGAAGTTTTTGAAGGAAAAAGTTTTACTAGAAAATTCCTCTACCCTTATCTTGTTTAGTTTCTTTTTGTTTGATGATTTTTTCTAGCCAATTTCTTCCTCCTTGTTGATCTTTTTGAGTTTCTTTACTTTCAATAGACTGTTGACCTTTTTGTACATCTTTCATTATTGTAGAAAATAGCTCATCACCTGCTAATTGCAATTGATTGATATTATTTTTTACAGTTTCCACTAACTTGTTTCTCTGATCTTTAGAGGCTCGAATTTTACCATCGATATGACTTAAATTCTGTTTTTTCTCTGCAATTTCCTTATTATCACTTATTGGTACTGTGCTCTTCTTTATTAATTCAGTAATTTCCTTTCTAAGCTTCCTCTTTTCTTCTACATGTTTTAATATTTTACTAGAAAGATCAGCTTGTTCCTTCAGATTTTCAAAAAGCTTTTTTCCATCATTTTCAACAACACCAATTTGTTCTGTTAGTTTACGAATGATTGCTCTATCACTTTCATTTAGTGTATCGAGAATACTTTTGCCATCTATATAATATAAATTATGTGTCGAATCTCTTGCGTCACGAACAAATTCTTTGAATAATTTTTCTGATTCTACTAAATCTATATCAAGCAAATTACGTGTCAAATCTCTTGCTTCACGAATAAGTTTTTTTGGTAATTTCCTTGATTCTGCCAAATCTATACTATCTTCTATCACCTTCTCTTTGCTAGTAATCTCTTTAAGTTTCTCAATTACTTTTCTTAATTTGTTCAGAATTTTATTAAATAGATTTTGTTTAGAGGCTTGTGTAGGTTGTTGTGCATGAATCTGTTCAGAAGACTGCGTTGTTCGACCTTCTTTCGATTCTAATTGATCTATTGAACTTCTCTGAGCAAGACGTGTTTTTAATTCACTATCAAACATAATTTTATTTAGGCTTGATTCTTCGAGATGCTGAGCTGCATATACTGTAGCATCAATTATTCCTTTTAATCCTTCTGATGTTAGATTAGTGTTTTCTATTTTTTTCATTATTTGTGAAATCATATCTTGTTCTAGAATTCCTAGAATTTTTAAATTTTTTACTTGTGCTTCAAAAATCTCTTTGCCTTGACCTAACTTATCAGAATCCATAGCATTACTTAGACTTTCCAACTCCTCTTTAAAGTACTGAGCAAATTCACCTTTATTCTTGGTAAAAAAACGATTTTTTTTGTTTATGTACTTACTTCTTTCTTTTTCTTTTTTCTTAATATTATCACTATTTTTGTTATATACTTTTAATAAACTATTTGCATGCTCATCTTTAATTTGACCTTGGTTTTGAAGATTATTAATATTTTCATTCTCTTTTTCCAATGCTTTAATTTTATTATTAAATTCTGTTATTTTATCAACTGTTTTACGCACTTCACTTCTAACGTTACTCATATTTATACCTCAAAAAAACTAATTTATATTAATTAAAAATTTATTATGCAGGGCCACGCTCCTTATTTTTCGTTACCTGTTGTACTGAAGAGTCATTAAGTTGAGTACCTGGTATAGTTATTGATTTAGAAGAAACTTTTATATCCGTATCAGTAGCATCTCTCATTTTTTGGAAGTGTGAACTTTTCTTCAATGCTTCATTCAATTCATGATTTCTAGTATTAGTATCTTTATTTGATATAATAGTATTGGCAGAAGCTACATTATGTGTTGCAGTAGAATGATCACTATGCTGTTGCTTTTCTCTCTTAAATTCCTCAAACTCTTCTATAGGAGGAGGAGTAGGTATATCTCTATCTTGCACAGAGGCTAACACTGGTGATGCACCAGACTGCACAGTGTGACCTACTTGCCCTTGTACTTGAGTAGGTGAAACTGCCGTATTACTTGTTGTTGGTGAAGGAGGAGGTGTAGCAACCACTTGTTGTGGTGTTGGAACTGACATTGATGATGTGCCAAGCTGAGCACCTTTATTAGGTGCAGTAGACTGTTGTGCTACAACATGACTTCCTTGTGTTTGACACACCTGCTTAGGGATTGTTTGTGCATCAGAAAAAGGAATAGGTGGTGCTGGCCTTACTAGTTCAACTGTTCTTTGCTGTGATTCCATGCTAAAAGTGCTGTTACTTCGTGATATAGGTAGTGAAGATGCCTCTCTTTGATAATTTTGAACTTCCTTGATTACATCATTAATGATAGTACGAAGTTCATCTTTCGTTAACTCATCATTATTTAAGTCTTTGCATATGTCTGAAACAAAATCTTTGTTTAGAGTCCCAGATTTAGTCATATTGTCTAACACTTTTTTAACATACTCCTTAGTTTTATTCATTTCGTAATTACCTTTAGCTAAATCTTGCAAGTACGCTATTTGATTATCTTGTTCTGATTTCATAGGAGCCACCTGCGCAACTTGAGCTTCTTGCATAGCTTGAGATGCCTCTCTTGTTGGATTAATGAGATTAAGATTTTGTGAAGCTTCAACTATTTCTTGCTGTAATACATGACTAACAGTGCTGTTTTGATATGATATGTTAACAATATTACTTTCCTGTGATAGATAATAACTTTCAACTTTATTGATTACATTATTAATAATACCACGAAGTTCTTCCTTTGTTAATTCAGGATTTTCAATCTGTTTTTCCATCTCCAAAGCATCACTTGAATTTATAATACCAGAATTACCTAGATTTTTTACGTCTTCTACAATAGATCTCGCAATTTCATCAACTCCGTAAAATTCTATATTTGTGCTCATAGTTTCTAAGTCTTGTATAGTTATCAGTGCAGAGTTCGGAAACAATGCTCTATCTTCAATATGATTTATTACTTTATAAATAAAGTTTAAAAAATTTTCCTCAGATAAATAAAAACGGGAACCTTGAAGTCTTTTGTTCTCTTGTAACATTTTATCCTGATCTAAAATTTTAAGATTATCTAAATCTTCTATACATTTCATTACACCTTTCCACTCATCATTTGTATGTCTATAAAAACTTTCCTCATTACTCCTCTTATTCTTTTTATTCTCAGTGATATTC
>NZ_JAZHPY010000038.1:0-10028 GCF_036711655.1 Wolbachia endosymbiont of Pentidionis agamae
TTTCCCAATTTTTGCTTGGCAATTTTACATCTTTCTAGCTCCTGGGTTGTATAAATTAATGAAAAATCATTATTTCCCTTTTGAATTTCTATTAATGGTGAAAGTAAAAAATTATATATTTTTTCAGAAAAATAGTAACATAAAAAAAAGGCTACAGAAAAAAATAAAAAACATACAATCACACGTTTTCTCAGTTCAGCAAAATGCTCAGAAAGTGACATTTTGGTACCTTGTTCATTCATAACATAGCAAAGCTATATCTAACATTCTCAATGAAAAGGCCCTCTCATTATCATACCATGCTGCAATTCTATACATATCATTAGCTGCGTATAGAGTTGTTAGATCTACAATCGCACTGTATGGACTACGAATGAAATCCACTGAGACTAATGGTTTGTCGCATACGGAAAGTACTCTTTCCATGTTTGCATTTTCAAATGCTTTTATTATGTCAGCTTTCGATATTTTATATCCATTACTAATTGTAAATTTAAAATCAATCATAGATACATTAGCAACAGGAACTCTTATTGCTGTACCATGTAATTTTCCTTTCAATTCGGGAATTATCAATTCAATTGTTTTAGCTGCCCCAGTAGATGTAGGTATAATAGATAGAGCAGCGGCTCTGGCTCTTCGTGGATCTTTATGATTCCCATCAAGCAAATTTTGATCATTTGTATAAGCGTGTATAGTAGTCATAAAACCACTATCTATACCAAAATTAGTGTTAAGAACATGAGCAACAGGTGCAAGACAATTTGTAGTACATGATCCGGCAGATATTATTTTATGCTCCTTACTCAAAATATCATGATTTACACCAAAAACTATAGTTGCGTCTGCATCTTGAACGGGAGCTGAAACAATTACTTTTTTTACATTATGTTTTGCTGCTTCTAAGCGCTTATTAAATGATCCTGTACATTCAAATACAATATCGATATTATGTTTTTCCCACGGAATGTCCTTAGGATCCCGTTCTCTATATAAAAAAATTCTATTGCCATTTACAGTAATAAAATTTTCACTTGATGAGATTTCTCCATTAAATTTTCCATAAATAGAATCATATTCAATTAAGTGCGCGTGTTGACTAGAACTAAGAGAACCATTGACTGCTATAACTTCTATCTTATCATTATAATAACTAATCTCATGTATAGCACGTAGTACACTTTTACCTATCCTACCAAGTCCACTCACTCCAACACGCACTTTCATACTTTTTCCTACATGAAAAACTTTGACATTCTCTTCTTTTAATATAAGCCTTTTCACGTTGATCAGCAATTCCTAATTCAAAATCTTAAAATCACATCTCATTAAAGAGATGATATTCCTTTCAAAATTCGTATATGGAGATTAGAATTATGAATTGTTACTTCTTATTTAGTTGATCAATCAGTAAGACTTTATCATCTACTATACTTTGCTTAAATCAAGTATCTTAAATAGGTACTACAAATAATATCTACTGCCGGGCTTCATAACAGGTATATTCTTTAATTCTTGTGGTAATTCTTTCTCATTATAATTTTTTATATCTAACTCAATTAATGATACTATAGGAAAAGGTAATATTATCTTACTATTTCTTTTGACAAGAGAAGCTTCACCGATAATTTTTCCTCCATTTTCTTCTACACATTTTACCGTGTCAAGTGATGATTTACCTGTAGTAATAACATCCTCAACAATAAGTATTTCCTCACCTTCTTTTATTCTAAAATCACGGCGTAATATAAACTTTCCATTAATACGTTCACAAAACATAAAACGCAGGTCAAGCTGTTTAGCAATCTCATAACCCACAGTAATTCCACCAATTGCAGGTGATAGTACCGAATCTACACTACAAAATCCCCTAATTAATTCATTTTTGATTTTTTTAGCTAATAACGAGCATACCTTTTCTGCTAGCCTTGGATATTCAAAGATTTTAGCACACTGAAGATAAGTATCACTATGTAGTCCTGATGACAAAACAAAATGGCCCTTTAAAATTGCACCAACTTCTTTAAAGGCATCCAACATACAATATTATAATTTAAAATATCTCTGTAAGTTTATAGCAAGTTTGAAAAAATTCAATAGACTTCCTACATAACCTAGAAAGCAGCTCAAGATTGTAAAAAGATGTAATAACAGTGAAACAAAACGTTTGTTTCCGCCGATTTCGATAGCGATCTGCTATCAGCCAGATATAACTCTCTTGCTAGAAAGAGCCTTATTCTCTGTTTTTTGTAAAGGATACTTAAAATTTTAGTAATTGATAATACGTGAGCTTTTAACTTTTTAAAAATTCTAAAATCATGTCGTTTACCGTTAGCAAAGGAAGTAATATAATCTTTTTTTTCCATAATAACTGTATTTTTATGTACTTTTTCTGAATAAAACAGTTTGTGCTTGTACGGTATTTCTGTACCACAACCACCAACACCTCATATATCTACTACATTACTTTTTACTCCCATCAATCTTCGAAATTTCTCTTCATTAAATTTACTTATTTGTTCAAGTTTCATATTTTGACTAATGTTGCTTTCAGTTTAGTATTACCTATTGCTTAGTTATCAAAAACTCTAATGTATTGAAACTTGAGCATACTAGGCACAGATCTCAAATAAATTTTTTGTGCATGTCTTTAATGTCTTGATTTTATACTCTATACAGTCAAAAAGCCATATATTTCTGGGCTTTACTTCATTGATTAATCAATAATGAGGATTTCTGCAATCTTTGCATATCATTGAAAATAATAATAAGAAAACATAATTAACTATAAATTAACTTTATTTATTCAGTAGATATTACAGATCGTTTTCCTATTTTTCTACACTACAACCATTTGTATTACCATATATCTATACTGCCTATAGGGCGTTTAAAAAACATATATAACCCTTGACTATATATTTAGTCAATATCATTTATAATGTAAGCAAAATTATATAAGTATAGTTGAACATTTATTTCATAACAAATTTCGTATCTTACAGAGCAGGTATTTCATCTCGTAGTTAAATGTTCTGAAATTGTTTGTATACCTACATCTTGAACATTATCAGTAGTTTGTGTGCTTTTTGTATTTACCTGTTCTTGAGTTGTTTGTACACATACATCTTGAGTACTGCAAGAAGTTTGTGTACTTTGGGTTGCTGTATGTTTGTTTTGGCCACAAACTATAACAAAAGCAGCTCCAAGAAGAAACGAACATGTAATATAAGGCATTACTGATGAAAAATCACATTGGCTTGAATCTATATAAATCGTTCCTCCTGAATATGGAATACTACCTGCATTATTTATATTTACATAATTATGATGGTCTCCAGCTTTTAAATAAGATGAAAGAAGCTGTACAGTAGAATTTGCTATCCATCCTAATGCTGCTAATGTTGCAGATTTTATAATATTTTCTCTATTCATGTTAATACCTAATAAATTAAATTATATATTTAATATTATAATATAAATTTAGTTTATAAGCAAGTAAAAATCTTTAAAAATTAATATTATTTTTAATTTATTATATTTTATTATTATTTTTATCAGAATAAGCTTAAATAGCTTAACCGCTTTTCTCTTCAATAATGATAATAAAATATTTTATCTTTTATTTTGTATTAAATGTGTATTGTGAAAAATTGTATAAATTTTATCAGTCTTATCTTGCAATAAATCTAAGTTTTACCTAGATAATTAATTGGTATGTACAAACATTAGGTTTCAGATTATGGATTTAAATAAATTCACTGAAAAAGCAAAAAATTTCATTCAAAGTGCTCAAATGAAAGCACTTAGTTCTGGGCATCAAGTTTTCACACCTGAACATTTACTCAAAGCAATGCTTGAAGATGAATCTGGATTCGTCTCTAATTTAATAGATGCTTGTGGAGGTAATGTTCAAGATATTTCTAATTCTTTAAATGCTACAATAAAAAGCTTTCCTGTAGTGGAAGGTCCTGGAAGTGGTGGTCTTCAGCTTTCAAGAGAAATGGCAAGAGTTTTTGAAGATTCTCTCAGTATTGCTACTCGAAATAAAGATTCATTTGTTACTGTTGAACGTTTGTTGCAAGGTCTTGCCATGCAGAAGGATACCACTACAAGTAAAATTTTAGCAGAAAATGGAGTAACACCACAAAAATTGAACTCAGTTATTGTAGAAATGAGAAAAGGTAGAGTAGCTGATTCACAAAATAGTGAAGAGAAATTAAATGCAGCAAAAAAATATACAAAAGATATTACGGAACTTGCTATGCAAGGTAAGCTTGACCCTGTGATTGGTCGTGATGAAGAAATTAGAAGAATTATGCAAGTATCGCTAAGGCGTACAAAAAATAATCCTGTATTGATTGGCGAACCTGGAGTTGGAAAAACTGCAATGGTTGAAGGTTTAGCAAATAGAATTGCTGCAAGTGATGTGCCTATTGGATTACGTGACGCAAAAGTTTTAGCTCTGGATCTTGGTAGCTTGATTGCTGGAACAAAATTTAGAGGAGAATTTGAAGAAAGACTTAAAGCAGTAATCAGTGAAATTTCAAAATCAGAAGGAAAAATTATATTGTTTATAGATGAACTGCATACTTTAATTGGAGCAGGAGCGACAAGTGGTGCTATGGATGCTTCTAATTTGTTGAAGCCTGCACTTGCACGTGGAGAGATTCACTGCATAGGAGCAACAACTCTAGATGAATATCGCGAACATATAGAGAAGGATCCAGCTCTTGCAAGACGTTTTCAGCCTATCTTTATATCTCAGCCTACTGAAAATGATACCATTTCTATATTAAGAGGCTTAAAGGAAAGGTATGAGGTACATCATGGTATAAGAATTACAGATGGTGCAATAATAGCAGCTGCGACGCTATCGAACAGGTATATTACAGATAGGTTTTTACCTGATAAAGCGATTGATTTAATAGATGAAGCTGCAAGCAGAGTGAGAATTGAGATGGATAGTAAACCTGAAGCCATTGATGAACTTGATAGAAAAATCATACAACTTAAGATTGAAGCGGAAGCATTAAAGAAAGAAAATGATGAAAATTCTAAGCAACGTTTGAAGAAAATTAATGAAGAAATTGAAAGTTTGAGCAGTGAAGTAACTGATTTAAATAGCAGATGGCAAATAGAAAAGAATAAGATCGCAAAAATACAAAGTACTGCTGAAAATTTAGATAATGCTAGAAAAGAATTAGAAATAGTACAACGAAGTGGCAATTTAGCCAGAGCAGGAGAACTTATGTATGGCATTATTCCTGAACTTGAAAATGAGCTAAAGAATCAGGAACAAGTAACTAATAGTTTTTTAAAAAAAGAAGTGACCGAAGATGATATTGCAAATATCGTTTCAAAGTGGACAGGGATTCCAGTTGAAAATATGATGCACAGTGAAAAAGAAAAACTTCTTAATATGGAAAGTGAAATAGGTAAGAGGGTGATAGGACAAAAAGATGCAATAGAAGCAATAAGTAACGCAGTTAGACGTTCACGCTCTGGTGTACAAGATACCAATAGACCTTTTGGTTCATTTTTATTTTTAGGTCCAACAGGTGTTGGTAAAACTGAGCTTGCGAAAGCTCTTGCTGAATTTTTATTTGATGATCATTCTGCACTACTCCGTTTTGATATGTCAGAATATATGGAGAAACATTCCGTTTCAAAACTAATTGGTGCTCCTCCAGGATATGTTGGATATGAACAAGGAGGAAGATTGACTGAGGCAGTAAAAAGGAGACCATATCAAGTTATTTTATTTGATGAAATAGAAAAAGCACATTCAGATATATTTAATTTGTTATTACAAATCTTAGATGAAGGAAGGCTTACCGATAGCCATGGTAAATTAATTGATTTTCGTAATACCATCTTAATTCTCACCTCAAACCTTGGTGCAGAAATCATGATTAATTGTGATAATAATTCCATTAAAGATGATGTAATGAAAATATTAAAATCTGCATTTCGTCCTGAATTTTTAAATCGGTTAGATGAGATTATTATATTCCATGGATTAACTAAGGATGATATTTATAAAATAATTGATGTGCAATTTTCTTATTTACAGAAAATTCTTTCTAAACGTAAACTTAGTATTAATTTATCAAATGAGGCTAAAGAGCTGCTTGCAGAAGTTGGCTATAATCCAGAATATGGAGCAAGGCCACTTAAGAGAGTAATACAAGATTGTATCCAAAATAATCTGGCAAAATTAGTTTTATCTGGAGAAGTTATAGAAAATGATGAATTGATTGTATATGCCATTAATAATCAAATCTTAATAAAAAAAGTTTAGATTTGATAGAAGTAGACTGGTATTTTTCATAAGTTATTTATGTTAGGTAAAATTAGTTGACATTTTTAATATTTATAATCCTCCTTATTAAATCTACTGTGTTATAGCAAATCCATACTTAAATTTTACATATTTCCTTAAGCCATTTTTTGTCTACTACGTGATCAACTAAATTTTCATACACAAATTTGTGATAATTATTGATCCAATTAATTTCTTCCTCTATCAGCATATTTTTATTAATCAATTTTTTATCTAGTGGAACACATGTCAGTGGTTTGAAGTATAAAAAACCATCACTCCGTGTGTTTATATACATTAAATTTTCTATTCTCATGCCATATTTATTCTCAATATAATATCCAGGTTCATTGGATAATATCATGTTAGGTACAAGTCTAATATTATTTCCTTTTACTATTCCTTGCGGTCCTTCATGAACTGATAAATAACTTCCAACACCATGCCCAGTACTATGCATATAATCTATACCATATTTCCAAAGATGTATGCGTGCAAGAATATCCAATTCTCCACCAGTTGTATTGCTAGGAAAAACACTACTCGCTATCGCAATATGAGCTTTTAATACTAAAGTATAATAAGTAATTTGTTCATGAGATGGCGTGCCAATTGCAACAGTTCTTGTTACATCTGTTGTACCATCTAGATATTGACCACCAGAATCAATTAAGTATAAGCCATGTTCTTTTATAACTTTATTTGTACTTTGATCCGCTCCATAGTGAATTATAGCCCCATTTTCATTAAAGGCCGAAATTGTACGAAAGCTTGGTTGTTTAAAGAGATTCTGTCTTTTTCTATATTCTAGAATTTTCTCTTCTGCATCAAGTTCAGTAATACCTTTATTATTCTCAAGCCAATATAAAAAATTTGTTACTGCAATTCCATCTCTGATATGAGCACTTTTCATGCCTCTTATTTCTATTTTATTTTTTATTGCCTTATTTATTATACAAGGATCATCTTTTTCGATTATTCTAGCACTCTCGATTAAATTCTTAATATTCATCAGAGTAAAATTAGGATCAAGAATAATTGCACCTAATTTATTTAATGCACTATGCAGCTCTTCAACACCTAAGGTGTTTACATGTTTCTCTGGTAAAAAAAAATCTTTTTGTACAAACAAATCAACTGTACAATCTTTATATAATATGACTGGACATGACACTGATGGAGTATATTTGGCATTTTCATCTCTAATATTAAGTAGCCAAGATACTGATTCTTGACATGTAATAAGCAGAGGTTCGTCTAAGGTTTTTGCTATTCTAGTACACTTTTCTTCACTATTTTCTCCGCAGTATTCTATTGGGTGTTGTACTATATTTAATTCTTGATCCATTATTTTAATAAAATGTGGAACTAATTTACAAATATCTTCATATTTTCTTATATTATTTATGGTAAATTTAGATGAATTATAACCGAGAGTAGTATCATATGATAAAACTTTACTCACCCATTCCCATGGGTTTTTTTTGTGAATATTATATATATCAAAGAGATCCTTATTTAATTGATTATTGGCTTGCAGAAGGTAACGTCCATCAGTAAAAAACTGGCATTTACCTTCTTTCATAACGATTAAAACTCCGTTTGTACCAGTGAAACCACATAATTTTTGTGTGGTTTCTTTATCTCTTTCAACGTTTATTATAAACGCATCAACATTCATTGATAAACGAAATTCTTCTAAATTTAACATGACGTAGTATTTACTAAATGCATATATAAATACTAAATTTTTAAATTTAAAGATAGTTGAATGTCTTATGCTACTATATTTTGTACATTACCTGTAATAGTTACATCTTCTAATTCATTATTTACGTTTTCTGATTTCTTATAGTTATTGCAATGTTTTTCTATTTGATCACGCAATTCAGCATAAAGACCTACTAACTCTTCAGTTTTTTCAGGATCATTATTTAAATTTTTGATTACTTGATTGTACCATTCAGTGCAATGACCTACTAACTTTTCAAAATCTTCTGGATTACTAATGATCATAGAGATCATTTCGTTAAGGTTATGCAACCTGTCTAGCGCTGGTAGGAGATAATCACATTGAGAATAAGTAATAGATTCATATTCTTGTGTATTTAATTTTGGACTAACATAACAAAGAAATGCAGAAGCTATTAGGAAAACCGCAAATGATATAATAGGGGCTATAATGCAACCACATATTGCTGTAATAATGCCAACAACTGATGACATAAAAAACATTATTGTTAATTCCGTTGATGCCCATGTGAGCTCTGACTTAATATACGAATAAAATACTTCAGTTATAACTTCACATAATTGTTCTTCTGTCAGATCAAAAAATGTACCATTATTAGGATCATAGAATGCAAAATTATTATCTAAGTTTTTCTTGATTAGTATAGCATGTGCATGATTATCTTTTATTCCTGATTTGTAAAAGGAGAGCTCTTTATAATCACCCATATTCATTTTTGTTAATTTCAAGTCTTGTGCAGCTAATATTTTCGGTATTTGAAGTGAAATGCTCTGATAGTTGTTGTGTATTACGTATGCTTCTTTATCTGATATTCTTTTCACATTATCTGTGAAAAATTCTTTTCTTTTGGATGTTAGTATATCTATACGAATTAATGTAATACACGCTTTTAAGCCCAAAACGCAAACATTTTCTTGTAGTTCGATATTGCCATTTTGCACTTCCTTAATTAATTTATCTGCTAACTGTTTTAATGATGTTTCCTTCTCAGTGTTATTATTAAATATTTTAGAAAAGCTTCCTTCCTTGCTAATAGATCACATAAAGCAAAATACCGACAGAGATAGTAGCATAATCCTTTTTTTATTCCCTCTGGATCTATATTGAGAGTTTTTGTATACTCTTGCAATATTTGTTCGTTGGATAAAACAAAAATTTTTATATAGTGAGTATGAGGCAAAAGCATTATACTGAAACAACTAGCAATCCCTAATTTTGCCTCAATTGAAATAATGAAAATTTTGATATGCAAATGAAATCATAGGAGAAGTACTTCTAAAACTCATGTTCTTTTCACAATAGAAAAAGATTCTACAGCTTTTTGCTCTTGTAGTGGCTTTACATCATATATTGTTGTTAACCATCTTGATGATCCATTCTGTTGAGCGGAAACATAACGAGACTTTACTACGTTATCTCTGATTTCAAAAACAGTATACATACCATAACTACTACTATTACCTTGATTTTCTTTGTTATTTTGAGGCATAATTAATCTTTTAATAAATGTGCTAATATTTTGATAGTACCATACCAAAAATGTTTTGTTAAGTTTATAATTTTCAAAAAGTTATTATCCTATAAATTTTTTATAAGTTCTACTTGTTTAAATTGCCGTATTTTACTCAAATCTTTTATTGAAGAATCTGGCTCCTTATTACCTTGTTGCAGTTCATATAAAGAAACAACTAAACCTAAACACCCAACAGTTATCACTATTGCACCACAAACTACATTAACATAAGTCGTCAATACTGCTCCTATTAAAATTCCAAGTATAGATATAGCAATAAGAGGCTTACAAATATCACTTTCTTCCTTTGGTGGTTTCTTTTTTCTTGGTTGATATACATGCTGTTGTTCTTCTATAACTGATGCTTTTTTTTCTAATTTCAACATTTCTTCATCATTATTTTTTAACAATGTATTAAAGACTTTGATACATTGTTA
>NZ_JAZHPY010000039.1:0-9962 GCF_036711655.1 Wolbachia endosymbiont of Pentidionis agamae
AATCTTGATATATTTACAATTTTATAATCTTTGCTATCCTATTACTCTAAATTAACTTATACTTAATGATGAGCATAAAAGGTATTTTTACTAAAGTTATTATTGTTCTGCTTGCTTGTGTTTTGATTTTCATGGGAATAGGAGATATTATTTCAGGTAATGATAAAGAAAAAGTTGTTGCTAAAGTTGGAAGAGAAGTTATATCGCTCAATGAATACAAATCTTTTTATCAAGATAGGGTTGATTATATAAGAAAAATTGTTGATAGTGAGATGAGTAAAGAACAAATTTCAAGTCTAAAATATGAATTGCTTGATTCTCTTATAGAACAAAAATTATTAATAAACCTAGTAAATGAATTGAACTTGGATATAGGGGAAGAAGCAGTTAAAAAATATACAAGAAACATTTCATATTTTCAGAACGATAAAGGTGAATTTGATAAAGATAAGTTTTTTAAATCTTTAAAAAGCCTAGGCCTTAAGGAAGAAGATTATGTTCTCAAGCTAAAGAAAACACTACCGATTTTGATGTTAATGACTTCTCTCTTCAAGGAAAATTATCCCATTACCCTTAGTCAAAAGGTTGATAAGGACATATACAAATATCGTCACCAAACTAGAACTGTAGATGTTTTGACTACCTCACAAGATAGAATAACAAATATTCCAATTCCTGATGATCAAGTCTTATCTGATTTTTATGAAAAAAATAAGTCTAATTTTTACTATCCAGAATACCGAAGTGCAAAATACTTAAATGTAAATTTAGAAGATTTTACAAATCAAGCTGAAGTTTCAGATGAAGAAATTTCTGCGATAATAGAAAAGCAAGAGCTTAAAGATCAAAGAGATATATTAAATGTAGTGTTTGTAAACAAGGAAAAGGCAGAGAAAGCAATCCTAGCTTTAAAAAAAGGAGAATTAACTTTTGAGCAGGTAGTGCATAGCACTGGCAAAACACTTGCAGATATTAAATCAGATAATATTACTAAGAATGCGCTACCAGAAGCTATGAGAGAGCAAGTCTTTTCTTTAAAAGAGGGTGAAATAAGTGAAGTTTTAACAAGCAGTTTCGGTTGGCATATAATAAAATTAGAAAGAATGCATCAAGTCAACGATGAGGACCTCCTTAATTTACAGAAAGATATTAGAGCATTTTTAAAAGCTCAAAAAACATATAATATATTTAATGAATTCATACAGAGAACAAATCATGCAATACATAGCGGTTCAAGTATGGAAGAAATTGCAGCTTTGCATAATTTAGAAATTAAAATAGTAGGACCTGTAGATCAGAACAAAAAAGATAAAGATGGAAAAGAACAAAATTTTTCTGAAAGTCTTATCTCTTTAATTTTTTCAAAAAACAAAAGTCAGAAAGGATATTTTACTGATGTTGATGGATCTGCTTTCAGTGTTGAAGTTACTGATATAATTTTTGCTAAGCAAAAAACTTTTGAAGAAAGTAAACCTGAAGTTTTAGAAATGTGGAATAAGGATTGTATAGAGAAAGAGATGTTTAAAGTAGCAAGTAAAATTTTACATGAATTGAACTCTGGAATTGATATTGAAAAAATTCAAGATATTAAGCTGCTTGATCAAGTTATAATGCATCGTGATAAAACAAAAAATAAATATCCTGATTCTTTCACGGAAGCAGTATTTAATTTAAAAGAAGTAAATTCTATCACTAATCCTGTAAAGCATGATAATACTTTCATTATCGGTATATTAAAAAATATAACAGAGCCAAGTGGTATTATAGATCCATATGAAAATGGAAAGCAAGTTATGCATTCTTTACAAGAAGAATTGATGATGCATTTAAAGTTAAAATATAAAATAGAAGTTAATCATTCTCTGATTGAGAATTTACATTAGTTTTATAAGAATCTTGACTTAATATGTATTTGCGAACATTAATATAATAAGTCTGTGTCTGTAGCTCAGTGGATAGAGCAGCAGCCTTCTAAGCTGTAGGTCGTGGGTTCAAATCCCTCCAGACACGCCATTTTATTGGATTATATATGTTGCTTTGTAATATTAAAATAATATTATCACTAGAATCTTTCTAGGGCCTCTGGATAAAATTTAGAAGTGAGAAGGCACGTAAAAGAAAGTATCAAAAAAGGAAAGAGAGGTAGTTAACTTTTAGTGTCCAAATTTGGGAAACCCATTGCTTTAAAGCGAAGATGCATATAGCGACGTTATATATATACTCTAAATCGATACGAAAGTACTATTGGGTATGGATTCCAAAATACCGTAGTTTTACTTGGCCATGTTGCTGTCAGGACTAGAGAATTGCTAAGCTATGGAAAATGAGATATCTCTGGTAAATGTTGCAGTTGATCATGTTCATTTCATACAGGCCACAGAGGAGTAGTCAGCAAAGCTTTTAAAAGGCTCGTTTACTCATGCAAGATTTTTGTGCAAACAATTTTGGGGAAGACATCTATAGGCAGAGGGTATTTAGCTCTGACAGATTAGGCAATACAAGAATATATCAGGAAGTTGAGCTACTTCATCAAATTGATTAAAATTCAACCCTTCACCTTATAAGTTATGGTTGTTGAATATAGAAGACGTACAGAAGTTCTTCCTAGGAATATACTTAAACTTTAAGTCTCAGTATATTGTAGACATGATTTTCTAATTTCGAAAGAGATTGCATACTTATGATATAAATCAATGTCTGAGTTATTTTTATAAAAAAATATATTATAATACTTAGGTTTTGGCATTGTGCTAATGAATAAGATTTTAAAAAGGATCAAGATTCTAATTTATTGTTTATATCAGGCATTAATAGATACAGCATGTGATGGTGGAATAGAACATGCAGGCTATTTATCGTTTTTGATCTTGTTATCTTTATTTCCTTTTTTAATTGTATTGATGGCTTTAGCATCAGCATTGGCTAATTTATTGGATCAATATAATATAGGCTGGTTGTTTATAACCGATAATATACCTCATGAAATTTTAGCATCATTAATGCCAAGAATTAATGAAATAATATCTGGTCCACCGCAACAGCTTTTAACTTTAGCAATTGTTAGTTCAATATGGACTGCTTCCTCTGCAATGGAAGGCATTCGAACAATTTTAAATAAAGCTTATAGAGTACATAGTGCACCACATTATCTCTTAAGAAGAGTGCTGAGTATATTACAGTTTTTAGGTATAACGTTTATAGTAACGCTTACTATAATATGTGCTACACTACTACCAATGTTAATTGATCTTTCATATTATAAATTAATGTATTCTAAATATATTTTTCTTGAATTTATACTTTTTATAATAGTTTCATGGTTGTATTTTACGTTACCTAATATAAAGCATAGTATAATAAATGTTTTTCCTGGTAGTTTTTTTGTTATTATAAACTGGACAATTTTAGCAAAAGTTTTTAAAAAATATATACAACACTTTAACCAAGTAAATGTTATATATGGCAGTCTTGGTGGGATAGTGATATCATTATTATTTTTTTATATAATCAGTTTAATTTTCATATGTGGAGCAAATTTCAATTTTCGTTACGAGCATAGCAAAACATTAAAACCTTAAGTGTTATATGAGGTATAGTTTATGAGTTGCAATTTTAAAGATAAAGTAGCATTAATTACTGGTGCTTCTAGTAAATTTGGTTCAACCATAGCAAAGAAGCTTGCACATGAAGGTGCACACGTAATTTTAATATCTAGACACATTGATAATCTTAAACAAATAGATAATGACATTAAAGAGTCTCAAGGTTCAGCAACATTAGTGCAACTCGATCTGTTAGACTTTAATGCTATAAAGGAATGTTCTACTTTGATAAATTCAAAATTCGGAGTATTAGACATATTAATTGCAGGAGCTGAAATTATAGGTGATTCACAACCACTATATGAATATAGCCTAGAAACTTGGAATAAAATTATAGATACAAACTTTAGTTCTAGTTGGTACTTAATAAAAAATTTTAATTTCTTATTAAAATACTCTAAAGCAGGTAGGGTAATATTTTTGATATCTGAAGTTATTGAATCTATTGTATCATGTCCATACTGGGGAGCATATGCTGCAAGTAAAACTGCGTTGGAAGCAATAGTAAAAATATATTCTACTGAAACAAAACATACAGGTATATGCATTAACATGGTATATCCTGGATCTATAAATAGTGTGATAAAAAAGAAAACGCTTACTGATAGTGATGCCACTGAATCAATTATATCAGATAAGTTGAGAGATAGATTTTTATATTTAATTTCTGAGGAATGTAAATATTCGGGAAAAACTTACCAATTAGATTTACCTATTGACTAATATGTATATGCAAGTAATACTAATTTAGTGGTAAGTAGTTTATATTAGTAAGTAAGCAGTTTTATAAAAGGTAAGTTTATGACTACAGATAAGGAACAACAAAACTTTATGGATCAATATATGGCTTCATGTCAAGAACAGATAAAAAAATTAGCTGAGGATCCTGGATTATTACAGAAAACATTAGAGCCTTTCATGAAAATGTCAGAGCGTCTGATGGAAGAAGGTGGACTTTTAAATAACAGTGTTTCAGGTGGAAATATAAGTAATGCAAAAGTGCCATTAATAGATGAAAAGTTATTACTAAAACTTGATAGATTAAGTAGGAAATTGAGGGTAATGACTAAAGAATTTATTATCAATAATCCTAATACTAATGGGTTTACAGAGTTTGATGGTGTAACTAAAAAATTAAGGTCTGTTATAAGAAAAATGCATGAACAAGTTGATAGTGAAAAATAAAATTTATGCGTATGGTAGGGGGGTGCGGTTTGTTTGTCTTTTTTTAATTCAGATTCTAACAATAAAGAAGGGTTTTATATTATATTAAGTAGTCAATAAATTCCTAAAAGATCTATACTATGCAATTCTTCTGGCTTATTTATAATTCTTGACTCAGGAAGCTGGTTTTTAAACCACGTGTATTGTCTCTTGGCGTAGTGTCTAGTGTTTATTTGTGCAATGTTTATAGCTTCTTCAAGTGATATTTTATTTTCCAGATGTTGTATGATTTCTGGTATGCCATGTGCTTTCATAGCAGGTAGATTTTGATCCAAGTTCATGTTATGCAAATTTCTTATTTCGTTGATTGCCCCCTCTTCAATCATTTTTATAAAACGTGAATTTATCTTTTGATATACATGTGCTCGTTCAGGTAGTATAGCATAGATCTCAAAGTTACTCATGTCAGATCTTGTGGTTTCTTGCCAGAAATAGATCGATTTTCCTGTTTCGATGATAACTTCAAGAGCTCTTGAAAGACGATGAGAATCATTTGCAGTAATTTTACTACAAATCCTATGATCTTTACTTAAAACTAATTTATAAAATTCTTTTTTACTTAAATTTCTACTTAATTCTTGCACATTTCTTCTTACTTCCTTGCTTACTTGTGGTATTGAAGACAAACCTCTAACTAAACTAGTAATATATAATCCACTTCCTCCAGTGATAATTGGTAACTGTAAATTTTTCCATGTACTTTGAATGTGTTTTTCTACATCTTGTAGCCACAATCCAACAGAATAAGATTCTCTTACTGAAATATATCCATATAGCCTATAAGGTACTTCTTGCTTTAGTGGTTGTGCAGTAATTATAGGAATTTCCTTATATATCTGTTTTGAATCACAGTTAATAATAACACTATTATACTTTTTTGCCAGATAAGTACATAATTCCGACTTTCCCGAAGCTGTAATACCGATAATAATTATAATTTTCTTTTGTATTTTGTTCATATTATAAGTATACTATAATATATTTTATGCGCAATGTTTGGAGAGTATATGTCAGATGATAATAATTCTTTTATTAAGCGTTTTATAAAAGACAGAAGCGGTGGTAGTGCTTCTGGTAACTTTGTTAAGCGCTTAAGAAGCAATAATTCTGATAAAGAAAATAATAGTGGTGGTGGTTTTAGTAGTAAATATGCAACCAAAAACAGAGCTTCTGATACAGATAATGTTTTTGCTAATTCACTTAAAAGAGTTAGTAGAATTGAAAATAAAAGGAGCCATGCAGAAACAGCAAAAAGAAGGCCAGATTGTGTATTTTTAGTTAGAGGTAAAGATAGGGGGAAGTCAGCATGGCATTACGTGTTAGTTGATAAAGATAAAAAAGAGTTATTTCTTGCACACAGCCGGAGAGGGTCTTTAGATGTTGCAGATTATGGGAAGGTTATGTATTCAGGGTGGGGTGAAGATCCACCACAAGAAATAGTTGACAAAGTCAATGAAGAATTTAGTACTTAGATCTATTTTATTATAGGAAAGTTTCTATAGTATTATTTCAAATAAGTACAAAAAACGTAGTATAAAGCTCCTTGGTTGTTTTATATTATTTATAATAATAAGATAAAAATAAGAACAAATTTCAAAGGAGATGAGTACAACAAAGAAAAAATACTAAAATCAAAGTTAGGATTGCTAGAACTTGCAAAGCAATTATGAATTGTATCACAAGCGTGTAAGATGTTCAAGGGATATTTTTATCGTTTCAAAGAACTGTATGAAACAGGAGGATAAGGAGCTTTACATGAAATAAGCAAGCCATTATATGCAAATAGAGGACATAGCAGTAATAGAATTTCAGAATATGGAGAAGAAGGAGCAGCAAACGAAGAGGGGCATTCTAATCTCTGCAAGTGGAATAAGATCAGTGAAACGACCTTGAGAATTTCAAAAAAGGTTAAAGGAATGAGAAGTAGCCCAAGTTATTTTAACAGAAGGGCAGGTAATAGGTCTAGAAAAGGTTAAGGAAGAAGCACATGGAGAAATTGAAACAGAGAATCTTGGAAAGCCAAGACAGTTATTATAAAGGTATTGACACCAGCAAAACCTTTGTTGATACCTAGTTGCTTTTGATAACGGAAAGAACTGCTATCACAGCCGCAGATCTTCTTAGGGGTCATACCATTTTTCGATGAACAGAAAGTATCATTGCTACGCATTTTGTGGTATTGTGGCAGACCTAAAAATCACGCTTACCAGTTGGATAGAAAATATCGATCATTCTCGAACTAAAGCTCGATCTCCATAGACTATGTGAAAGGTTCCATAGAACTGAACTGATGAATGCTACAATGTTATCTTTAGAAAGAAAATCTATACCTTTTTGGCAGAACTTCAGCTAGATATTGGGTGCATTCTTACATAGACCGCATTCAGGTAAATATTGCTATGGTCATCACCTCCTTTTTTGATAGATTGCTTATCAGAAAAATATTGATAGCATTAAAAATAATGCTGATTTTGGTTTTGACTTTCTCAATTCTTCTGTGAGTTAATTCAGGTATGTCAGATCAAGTCTAAACTATTGCATTTTTGTAATACTTGATATTGTTTCTTGCCACTGCTTATGATACATAATTTACTGCAATATATTAATACAAAATCAACCAATAAGTAACCTTGGGTAAAATGCTAATAATACTTATTAAGTACTTTCTTTAGCTGAATTAAGCTAGATATCTGTACCATCCAGAGAGAATTTTCTGTACATACTCAAAATCTTCATTATTTCTTCCTTCACACCTTGCAGTAATGCAATTCTGTGTATTTGATGCCCTAAGTAACCACCATCCCTTTCCATTTTCCAACGTAACTTTTACTCCATCAATATCTGAATACTGTATATTCTTCTGTTTAAGAGCTTTTTTAACAGATTCAATTGCTTCAAATTTTTTGTCATCTTCAACTATAATCTTTATTTCATTAGTAATGTGTAACTCAGGCAAATTATTAATAACTTCAGATAAAATTTGATTGTTTTTAAGCAAAATATTTATAATTTTAATTGCAGCATATAGACCATCGTCAAACCCTAATTCTGAAAAAAAGAAGTGTCCACTGAGTTCACCAGCAAACTTTGCATCTTCTTCCATCATTTTTTTCTTTATTAATGAGTGACCAGTAGCACAAATTAATGCTTTTCCTTCTAACCTATTAACTAGATTATGGACTTCCATACTCATTTTAACATTTGCTATGATCTTACTTCCAGGATATTTTTCTAATATATCTTGTACAAAGATCATAAATAAATAATCATTTAAAACTACATTACCAGAACTGTCAATAAGGCATACTCTATCTCCATCGCCGTCTAGCGCGATACCAATATCACAGTTATTAATTTTTACTATATCAATTAGTTGGCATAGATTTTTTTTCTCTGTAGGATCAGGGTCATGTATTGGAAAAGCACCATCTATGACATTATTGATAACTATATGTTCATGACTTGGCAAAACTTGTTCAATATATCTCATTATGCCACTTATAGGACCATTACTGCAATCCCAGGCAATCTTTAATTTTTTAGAGCTAGGGCGCACTAAACTCTTAAGCATATTAATATATCTATTGTATATGTTAACATTTAATAATGATCCAATATATTCGTGATTTCTTATATCAGCGCTCAAAATTTCTTTTATCTCCTGATCTAAAAATACTTTATTGTTACTAAAAAATTTAAATCCATTATATTGTGGTGGATTATGAGAAGCAGTTACCATAATACCAGCAGTTGCTCGTGTAATTTTAGTAGCAAAGTAAAGCATTGGGGAAGAACATAATCCAACACATATTACGTTAACACCAGAAGCACGTAATCCTTCAATTAGTTTTTTTTCTATGCTAGGTGAATGCACCCTGCTATCATATCCAACACAAACAGACTTATTGCTGCCCAAAAATTGAGCAAATTTTCTTCCTATTTCATAACCATCTTGAATCTTAAGATTTTTTCCTACTATTCCTCTGATATCATATTTCCTTATAATAGTATTATCCATACCTTTTAGCATGCAATTTTTGAAAAAATTATATGGTTATGCAACTGTTCCACCTACAGTAATAGAATCTATTTTAAGTGTTGGTTGTCCCACTCCAACAGGTACATCTTGTCCATTTTTAGAACACATTCCAATGCCAGGATCCGGTCTTAAGTCGTTACCAACCATAGAGACCTTTTTCAACACTGTTGGACCATCACCAATTAGTGTTGCTCCTTTAACAGGCTGAGTAATCTTTCCATTCTCTATTAAGTAAGCTTCAGATGAAGAAAAAACAAATTTTCCAGATGTTATATCAACTTGTCCACCACTAAAATTTACTGCATATATACCTCTTTTAACACTAGATATTATTTCTTCTTGTTCATATTTCCCTGCCAGCATATATGTATTTGTCATACGAGGCATAGAAACCTCTTTATAACTCTCTCTTCTACCATTACCTGTAGGATTGACATTCATAAGCTTAGCATTCATTTGATCTTGCATATAGCTTTTTAAAATTCCATTTTCTATTAAAATGTTATATTTAGATGGCACGCCTTCATCATCTATGTTAATAGATCCACGTAGATTAGGTAAAGTACCATCATCAACTACTGTTATATCCTTAGCAGCCACTTGCTCACCTATCAAATTTGAAAATGCAGAAACCCCCTTACGATTAAAATCACCTTCGAGTCCATGCCCTATAGCTTCATGTAGTAATACCCCAGGCCACCCTGAACCTAGAACGACTGTCATTTCTCCAGCTGGAACTTGAACTGCCTCCAGGTTGATTAGTGCTTGAGCTAATGCCTGATCTGCAATTTTTTTCCATTTAGCTTCAGAAATAAAGTTACTATAGGAATTTCTTCCACCATGCCCTGCGTGACCTTTTTCAGTACGACCATTCTTTTCTAAAATAACTAATACGTTAAAACGCACTAAAGGCCTAATGTCACTGAATTTTTGATTATCTTTTTTTATTATGTGTACAACTTGATATTCTCCACTCAAGGTAACTTTTACTTGTTTGACATAAGAGTTTTTAGACCTTATATACTCATTAACTTTATTCAGTAACTCAATTTTTGCATTTAGCCCCATCTCTTTGATAGGATTTACTTCTGGGTATA
>NZ_JAZHPY010000003.1:0-29497 GCF_036711655.1 Wolbachia endosymbiont of Pentidionis agamae
AAAATAATAACTAGCTTTTCTTTATCATATCTTACCTTACATTCCGTAAGAATAGCATTTGTACTTTTAAGTACGGACTCTAAAATAGATTTTTTCAAGAGTTTTACAAATTCACGCATTACATTCTCTATAAAAGATACCTTAAAAGCGATTTGCCCTACTTGTTTAGGCTCATCAATCTTTTTTATATATTGTGATAAGATCTTTGATGTGGAAGCTTCTTTTATTTCTTCAAAGACATCTTTTTGAATGTGAAGCTTTATCGACTGAAAATTCGAAAAATCTAACTCAAGATTAGATAAAGCTTTAAGTAAATTCTCTAAGACATTTGCATAAATTATATACTCTTCTTCTTTTTTCTTAAAAAAGTCTTCTTTTAATTTGTTTTTAATTAACTCTTGCTCAGCATCTACTATAAACTCGCTAAGTAATTTTATCACCTCATTAATAATATCTTGCAGCGCTTTAGAAATATGCTGCTTCCTTATATTTACAAAGAAAACTGCAAAATCTTGTACTATTCCTTCAACTTCATTATTTGAAAGACTTTGTTGTGCTATAAAAGCAAATTCATAAAGGTTCACTACTTATTCCTTAAAAATTAATTAGTCACTTAATTATATAAATCTTTCTCATATAAGCAAGTCATTTGTATTAATTCTTACATCTATAATCCACTCTAATCGAGATATTTCATAAATAATTTTAGGAACTACCAAATATGTATCTGATAGCAAAATGCTAACTTCATAATTTTTTAAAATAAGCTTCAGGATTACTTTAGTTCTACCTTTATCTTTTAATATCTCATTTAATTTTTTAGCAACTATTTGTAGATCAGTGCAGTCTATAGTTAAGCATAATACTCTAATTGAGAAAGCAATTTTTTGTGTAAATTCAAATATATCCCTACCGGTTAATCTGGTTGTATTTTCTGAAGCTTCGAGCTCAATTATTACGAATGTTCCAGAAAAAAATAATTCCTGCTTTCTTTCTATTATCTCATCATTATAAAATGCTATCTCAGAGACATTGTGAGGATCAGAAATCGTAACTATAGCAAATCTTCCACGATCTGATGTTCTCATGCGCACGTTTAATATTACTCCAGCAATCCTTGTTTTTTTTACCTCTCCAATAAAACCAATATCTAATTTTTTTAAAAGGTCTCTAAATTTTTCTAATGGATGATCAGTTAAATAAAATCCTAAATAAAATAATTCATACTCTAATTTTTCTTCTGTACTAAAATCTTCAACATTTACTAATTTTGGTTTTAAATCGTAAAATAGAATAGCCTGATTTGACTCCTTACTTTGTTTATTTTTATTTAAAAAATAAATTAACGTATCTATTGACTCATATAATTGTTTGCTGTTTTTATGTATACTGCTGCAAGCTCCAACTTTTATAAGACTTTCTAGTGCTTTTTTGTTTATAATAGAGCTTAAGTTACGTATAAATTCCCATATATCTTTATAAGAATGTAAACGCATACTTACTATTTCTTGTGCTATAGAGAAACCAACATTTTTTAAAGCAGCAAGACCATAACGAATACATTGATTTTCTATAGAAAATTTAGCATCAGATTTGTTTATATCTGCTGGAAGAACAGTAATACCACTAAACTTTGCAGCGTAGTAGAATAAATTCAATTTATCCCTATCATCAATATTCAAATTCATTAATGCTACAAAAAACTCTATAGGATGATTAGCTTTGAGATAAGCAGTCTGATATGATATAACTGCATACGCAGCAGCATGGGATTTATTGAAGCCATAACCAGCAAATTTTGCTACTAAATCAAATATATAATTTGCTCTATCATAGTCAACACCTCTGTTTGTTGCGCCATTTATAAAAAGTTCACGTTGTTTATCCATTTCTACTCTTATTTTTTTACCCATAGCACGTCTAAGTAGATCTGCTTCTGCTAAAGTATACCCAGAAAGAATGCGAGCTATTTCCATAACCTGTTCTTGATAAATTATTACTCCAAAAGTTTCCTTTAATACTTCTTCTAATAATGGATGAATATAATCTGGCTTTTCAAGGCCGTGTTTTCTTGCAATGTAAGTTGGAATGTTATCCATTGGGCCTGGTCTATATAGTGAAATTAAAGCAATAATATCTTCAATACAATCAGGTTTTAGTTTTATCAAAGCTTCTCTCATTCCAGAACTTTCAAGTTGAAATACACCGATAGCACTGCCATTCGAAAGCATTTCATAGGTTTTTCTGTCATTAAAGTCCAAAGAGGTAATCTTGATCTTTTTTCCATTTTGATTAATTAAATTACAAGCATGATTAATTAATGTAAGTGTGCCAAGTCCAAGAAAGTCAAATTTTATAAGTCCAGCTTTTTCAACATATTTCATGCTGTATTGAGTAATCGGCATAGTTGAATCTGAATCGTAATATATTGGAACAAAATTTTCTAATTGTTGATCAGATATCACAATTCCAGCTGCATGTGTTGATGTATGCCTATATATTCCTTCTAGTCTCAGCGATATATCTATGAGCTTTGCAACAATTTCGTCACTATCACGTTCTTTCTGTAAATTCTTATCTAGTTCAATTGCTTGTGATAAAGTAACAGGATTAACTGGATTAAATGGAACCATTTTAGAAATTTTGTCAACTTGAGAATAAGGCATCTGCAATACTCTACCAACATCGCGTAGCACTGCTCTTGCTTGTAATTTACCAAATGTAATTATTTGAGCAACATACCCGTATTTTTTCTGAACATAATCAATTACTAAATCTCTTTTTTCCTGACAGAAATCAATATCAAAATCAGGCATAGATATACGGTCAGGATTCAAGAATCTTTCAAATATTAATCCAAATCTTATTGGATCAAGATCTGTAATTTGAAGCGCCCATGCAACAATTGAACCAGCTCCTGAACCTCTCCCTGGACCAACAGGAATGTCATTTGCTTTGCTCCAACAAATAAAATCAGAAACTATTAAAAAATATCCAGAATAATTCATCGAAGTTATTATGTTAAGTTCGTAATCTAATCGATCGTAGTATTGTTTTAAATCTATATTTGAATTATTTGTAATACGTAATTCTAACCCTTTACTTGCTTGTTCCTTTAACTCTTCATTTTCAGTTTTATTTCTGTGACAAGGAAATTTAGGCAAAATAGGTTTTCTACCTTTTGGCATATAAGAACATCTTCTAGCTATGACTAAAGTGTTATCTACAGCTTCTTTAATATCATAAAATAGCATATTCATTTCTAACGCGGATTTGAAATAATGTTCAGTAGTTAATTTTTTCCTACCAGTCTCTAAAGCATATCTTCCTTCAGATATACAAGTTAGTATATCGTAAGACTCGTAGTCAGATTTATTAGAAAAAAAGACATCATTAGTTGCAACAAGTGGAATTCCATACTGATAAGCAAAATCCATTAAAGTTTCTTCTAGTTCTAATTCTCTATTTAATCCATGACGTTGTAATTCCACATACAAACAATCCTTAAAAGCTATCATCAATTTATTGATAATTTGCTTATCCTGCTTTAATAATAATTGCGCCAATATTCCATCATACCCACCAGTTAAAACAATCAGACCCTCATTTAAACTAAATAATTCATCAAAATGAATATAAGGAACATCATTACTCTTATGATTTTTAAAAGAATTACTCACCAAATTAACTAGATTACTATAACCTGTCTCATTTTTTGCAAGTAGCAGCATAGGTAGATTCTGTTCTGAATATTTGATTATCACATCACAACCTATGATCGGCTGTATTCCATTATTTGCAGCATGCTCTGCAAATTCAAGTGAACCAAACAGATTCCCTGAATCAGTTATTGCAACTGCTGGCATTTTGTTTTGCAAGCAAAGATTTATCAAATCTTTGATCTTTACGGAACTTGCAAGTAATGAATAAACACTATGAACACGTAAATGCACAAACATAAAGATTTTTTGTTAGTGATATCAAAAGAATAACATCAATTTATTTGTGAAGACATAGTTTTGTACGTAATTAAAAAATATGTATACAAAATATGAAACATTTTCTTGATATTAAAATATTTTGTATTTAACTAAAGGCTAGTGAAAGTAATTATTGTTAGGTGTAATTATTCCAAAGAGCTTTGTGTTATAAGGTACAAAAGGTTTTTATATCTTATTTAGGCAATAAGAAAAGATTGGATGAAGTTGTTGATGGTCTAAATCTTTATTATGAAGAGGATCTAAAAGATGCTATATCTGATGTAATAAAATCTGGTAAACGATCATGATGTGTTATCTGCAGAAACGGCAGATATTCTCAATCAAAAAGATAACGATTGCAAGACAGATTTTGAAACTTAGATGTTGCTCAATCTTCGCTTTGTTGGCTAATCCATAGTTGGGGTGTTTAGTTGTATTGAACTTATTATAGTGTTCTGGAAGTGTTAGGGGAATGTTGTTCCACTTGCACCTCACTAATAAATGAACTTGGTTGTCTCTCTTGTTGTGAGTAATGTCTTACTTGATCTTCTGCTGCTACTGAAGCAAGTAAATGCAAATTACTATTCATTTCTTCAATCCCATTAACCAATAACTCTAAATTCCATATAGGACCTTGACTCATTACATTGCTTTGATTTAAATTAGGATTAATCATATTTTCTAGGTCACTTATACAGGTTTTAAGCATTAGATAGTTACGATAAAAATTATCTACAGTATTAATCAGTAACTGCATATGATTCGCACATTTTTTACATATTATATTTTCCTGCATACCTCTCTCTATATTGAAAAGAAATTTCTCTACCTCAGTTAGATGATATTCAGATTGGATATACTTCTCGCAAAAGTCTTTTAAGTTGTACAGATCTATAGTATCTCTTATGTAAAGCTCATAGATCATGGCTTTGTTAATGTATAACCTTAAATTCATTATTCCATCTTCATAAAGAATTATGTAATTCTTATAAAAAGCTTCTATATGACTTATTTGTTGCTGCAAACCTTTTCTGCAAGTTACACATAAAAACCTTCTTAAGATATATTTCTTGCCTTCAGCTTCATCTGTATTTTTAAGAATATTTCTATACATAAATTTTTAGCGATCATTAAAACCTCTATAGTTAATATATATTTTATAAATAAAATGTAAATATATTTTATTTAGTTAGGTGAATGCTCTCATATTAAGGAAAATACTTTAGTGTTGAACTACTTTAGCATAAGATATGGTATATCTGTACTGAGTAGCAGATCTAAAAGATGAGGCACATCGTAAGTACTTCTAGTGTAAACATATAACTACATAAAAAGATCATAGACTTTAATATTTCTTTTACTTTTAATCTATTATCTAGATAATGGATATTCCTTCATCAGCATTATATAATTTTCTGATGATTTAGTTATATGATCAATTTGAGGCACCTTTTTAAAAAATTTTGCTGGACGTCCTGCCCATATCTCTCCACTTCTTACAATTTTATTATTTGTTACTAAAGAACCTGCAGCTACCATACTTTCAGTCTCTATAATAGCATTATCCATTATTGTGGAGCTCATACCAATTAATGCTTTATCATGGATCTTACACGCATGTAATACACAAGAATGACCTACAGTTACCATATTGCCAATAACAGTATCACCTCCAGGATTTCTATCAACATGTATTATAGTTCCATCTTGAATATTTGTTCCACTTCCTATTTTGATTGATCCTACATCACCTCTTAGAACGCAGTTATACCAAACACTAGAATCTTTCTCTATTGTAACTCTACCGATGACGTATGTTCCACCAGCAATAAAAACACTGTTGTCTATTTGTGGCTCATAGTTTTGATATTTTAAAATATAATACATAGAATCTCTATAATTCTATTAAAATGTCTAGATAAACTAGACATACTAAACCTAAATGTTAAGCTTAGAAGCTACCTCTAATTGATCACTTGTAACATCATTAAGTGCTGTATTTACCTTATCTTGTCTTAAATCTTGTTCCAAGCGTGAAACATTACTGTTTAAGTTTTGCCTTACTCTAGTCAGCTCTTGCTCTTTATTTGCAAGCTTTTTTTTCGTTATTTCAAGTTGATCTTTAATATTTTTAAGTTTACCTTTAATATCTTCAAATTGTTGCAACTCCATTGCAAGAATAGAATCATTATTTATTTCATCTACTACATATGTAAGTTGTGCTGCGGCACTCCTTGCAACAAACTTTTCATTTAAATAACTACGAATAGGTTTTGTCATAGAATTAGTATCTCTTAATACATCAATAACAATTGCATAATCTATTAATGGATTATCTTCTACTAATCTTTTTACATCATCTAAATCATTAGAATTAATAACACCCTTTAATCGTTCTTTAAGGGCTTGATCTATTATCTTCTTTAGTTCTGAGCCTATTTCAGATATCGGTCTTACTTGACTGAAATCCAGTGCTTTATGTTTTAAAAGCTTAGTTAATATTTCTTTTTTACTATTAGTTATTCCTTGTCTACACAGATCAATAATTAAGTTTAATGGTGTTTCTATTTTTCCATCTTGATTTCTTTGCCAACAGTTAGGATTAAGTTCTTCTTGTTTTAAGAGATATTCTGCTCTAGTAATGCTTCCTGTAGAAAAAACAGTTAATAAATCTTTTCCTTTCCGTGCCTTTTCTATTTCTACTGCAAGATATGAAAGACCTCTATAATTATTAAATTTGCTTTTTATTGTTGTAATATACAAACTAGGGGAAAGATTAATAGGAACTAGTTTAATATTTCGAAGTATAAGATTGATAAAATGCAAATTTTCCATAATAATCGCTCGACCTAGAACTTCATCAGAAGAGTTAGGTCCTTCAACATCAGTATTTAAATCTCGATATCATCATTACCCATAATAATAGCTATCAATGGTGTATATCCATCGTTATCAAATGCATTAACATCTGCTCCTTCCTCTAAAGCTTTCCTAAAATCTTCTAGGTTCCCATTGTAAATCGCATCAAATAGTTTTTGTGTTTCATTAGATAGGAATTGTTGATCTCTCTGACTAACTTGATAAATTGTTCTTGCATTATTGTTCCAAAGGGAAAGACTATTATGAATGTCTGAATTACGATTTCTATTTATTGTATGCATATTATATTACCCAATAACCTATGAAAATAGTATATCAAAGATAAAATAAAATAGCAATTAGAACTTTAGAATAAGGTTTTATTTTAGAAATTGATACAGCAACAGAACTAAAATTTTATTGAAAAACTATTATAAAACCATATCGTTAATTATATATTTTAAAATTCAGTATGTTAAATAAATTAATGATTTTGCTATTAATTTTTGTGCTTCCTTTGTATTTAAATGCATATCAACTTAAAACTAGGGCAAAGCAAGCTGTAATACTGGATCTAGCATCTGATTCATTCATTTTTGAACATAATGCCGATGAAAAATTTTTTCCTTCATCAATGAGTAAATTGATGACTTTATACATAACTTTTGATTACTTAAAAGCTGGTATTATAAACATGCAAGATAAATTTGAGGTCAGTAGAAAAGCATGGAAGATAGGTGGCTCTTCTATGTATCTAAAGGAAGGGCAAAAAGTTACAGTAGAAGATTTACTTAAAGGAGCTATTATATCCTCTGGAAATGATGCATGCATAACACTTGCAGAAGCTATTGCTGGTTCAGAAAAAAATTTTGTAACTGAAATGAATGAAGTAGCACAAAAGTTTAATTTAAATAATAGTAACTTTATGAATTCGAGTGGTATTCATAATGAAAACCATTTTATGAGTGCAAAAGATTTAGCAAAACTTGCACAAAAGATATTCTCTGACTTTCCTGAATATTATTATTTATTCTCTGAGAAAGATTTTACCTTTAATTCAGTTGAACATAAAAATCAAAATACTCTAATTTTCCACAATATTGGAGTGGATGGAATTAAAACTGGTCACTCAGATTCTGGAGATTACGGAATAGTTGTATCTGCCAATCAAAATAACAAAAGAATATTTATAACAATAAATGGTCTTGGCACTGCAAGAGAACGAATAGAGGAAGCAAAAAAATTGGTGCAATACTATTTTAAAAATTTTAATACTAGAACTATTTTCAGGAAAAATAGTAAAATTGAAGAAATAGATGTTCTTTATGGTCAAAAAAAGAAAGTACCAATTACAGTAGAAAAAGATATTGTTATTACCTATAACCGTAATATTTTTAATAAAATTAAAGTATACATGGAATATCAAAATGATGTGATTGCACCAATCAAAAAGGGACAAGAAATAGGTAAATTACATATAGAGATACCAGGAATGGAAAAACAAGTTGTACCACTATATATCGCAGAAAGTATTGAAGAATTAGGCATGATAGGTAAATTATTTTCCCTTTAATTGTTATATAGATATTATTATATAGATAACGATGTTATTTAGTAATACATCTATTATTATTATCTTCATACTATTACACAGTTTTCTCATTAGAAGAAAAACACAGCAGTTGCAGCTAGAGCAAGACCGACTCCAATTGCACTACAAACACTAATTCTGGATTAGGAGATGATATAAAAGAGATAAAAACTAAGTTAGAAATTAAAGTGAGAATACCAATGGATAAAGATATAACTGAACTATTTTTCTTAATTGTGATAATTCTTCTCTATCAACAATCTCCGTGCAAAAACTTCAAAGCTTTTTACCCGCATCACTTAACATTTTTCTATAGAATTGACATATGAAATTATATTCAAAAAAACAATGTAGAATTTGGTTGCTATATGCAAACTTGCCTTTTTTTGTGGCAGTAGAATAAACAAAACACATCTGGAAATTAATAAAAGACTTGCAACCAAATCTTACTGACAACTTATCGAGGAATTCTACTAAACACATTGTGGAAAAAAGTACACTAAGATAATTGAAAGCATAAATTCAACTTTTTGCCGTTATTTATACAGATTTCATTGCAAAGCTAAATGCTATTAAAATCTAACACCAAACTTTAGTCTCTTTATTTTTAAAAAATCTATAGCAATCCCTGATAAAAACGTTCTTTCCTCTCTACTTTTTCTTGGTGATGTCAATCTCATTAAAACAACCACTACATAGTGGAAAGGTAAATAATACATTTTAATCAGTGTAATACTTTTGAAAATTATTTCTTCAATAGAACAACTTATAGTTTGAAAGCATTATAATATTATACTCCCAGTACTTTTTTCCTATATAAAACTCAACTATTCATAGAGTTAAAGAAATCAGAATTACTTTTTGCTAGAACCAACTTATCACGCAAAAATTCCATTGCCTCCACAGAATTCATAGAAGAAAGTATTCTGCGTAACACCCATACTTTACTTAATAAAGATTTATCTATCAGTAATTCCTCTTTTCTTGTCCCAGATCTTGTAATATCAATAGCAGGAAATATTCGCTTATCTGAAAGCCTACGATCAAGAATAATTTCAGCATTACCTGTACCCTTGAATTCTTCAAAAATAACATCATCCATTTTTGACCCTGTTTCAATAAGAGCTGTTGCAATTATTGTCAAAGAACCACCATTTTCAATATTACGAGCTGCCCCAAAGAGACTTTTTGGCCTCTGCAATGCATTTGAATCTACTCCGCCAGTTAATATTTTACCTGATGACGGCATTACTGCATTATAAGCACGTGCAGCTCTTGTAATAGAATCAAAAAATAGAACAACTTGTTTTCCATTCTCAACTTTTCTTTTAGCTGTCTCTATTGCAAGTTCAGCAAGCTGTACATGACGATGAGCAGGCTCATCAAACGTAGAACTTATTACTTCCCCACTAACAGAACGAGTCATATCTGTTACTTCTTCTGGCCTTTCACCTATTAACAACATCATTAACTCCACTTCAGGGTGATTTTTAGCTATTGAATAAGCCATCTGCTGAATCAACATAGTTTTTCCTGTACGAGGCGGCGCAACAATTAATGCTCTTTGTCCTTTTCCAATCGGTGTTGCTATGTCTACAGTACGCATGCTAATATCTTGCTTATTATCACCACTATTGCATTCAAGTACTATTTTCTCCTCTGGATAAATTGGTACTAAATCATCAAAGTTAATATATTTTCTTAATTTTTCTATTTCAGTAAAGTTTATACTCCGAACTTTTACTAATGTAAAATATCTTTCCTTATCATTTGGTGGTCGAATTTCTCCCTGCACTATATCTCCTGTACGCAAATAAAATTTCTTTATCTGCCCGCTAGAGATATAAATATCATCAGTGCTTGGTGCATAATTCACTTTTTGTGAACGCAAAAAGCCAAAACCTTCTGGTAATATATCTACTACCCCACTTCCGATATTAACCCCACCTTCCTCGCTGACTTTTCTCATTAAACTAAATATTATTTCCTGCTTCAGTATCCTACCACCGCTCTTAGTTGTAATAGAAATATTTCTATCTTCTGCTAATTGTAATAATTCTTCAGCAGTCTTTTCTTTTAATTGTTCCAAATTTAACATATGATTGTCATCATATTTGTTAATTACAGAGCTATCTTGTAATTTTTGTTCTTCCACACTAGAGCTTATGCACTTCCCTTTATCAATTTCTTGTGCAGTCTTTTTAACCTTTTTCTTTTCTGTTTCTGTTAAAACATCTTTATTAACATTAATTGTTGACATAACTCCCCCAAACCTACCTTGCGAATTAAAAAAATGAACTGTTTTATTGTAACTTCAATAAGTGATTGATAAGATAAATAGTAAACCTTAAAATAAGCTACTAATCAATGCAGAACTTACTTATAATTAAAATACATAACTTATTTTACTCTAATTAGTAAAAATAAGTCAAAGAATTTTTGCAATAAAAATTACTTATCCTCTATGTTTTTCAATCTTGCAATCTTTTCTAATGCTATTTGCATTTTTAATATCTCTTGTTCTAGATCCTCTTGTCTACATAAATATAAAAGCACAGGGTCCCTTGGCCTTATGTTATTTATATTATGGTGAGTCCCATTTCTGATTTGTTCTACTGTATTGGTCGTTGTTCCTATCAACTTGGCTATGATAGCATCACCCATAGCAGGGTAATTTTTTAATATCCAGTAAACCGCATCTGGTTTATCTCGTCTTTTTGGCACAGGTATATTAGACTTCCTTGTTTCTAATTGTGGAATTTTATTGTGTTTCTTTTCACAATCAAGAATTTCTTCTTTTGTAATTCTTCCCATAGTAATAGGATTGCATGCAGTCACTTCTATTTCACCATCAGCAATACTTTTTATATCATTGTAATTAAGCTTACAACATTTTGCTATTTGCTCGAAAGTTAATGATGTGTTGTCTATAAACCAGGAAGCAATCTCTAAAAAGGCTTTATTTGTATTACTATCATTACATTTTAGAAATATTCCTAACTCAGACGAATTATATGAAATATCTTTTTTCATATATTAACCATATTAATATATACTTGCCAAAATATTACATTATACATCTTAAGAAAGAATTAATGTACTTATTGCGCCATTAAGATGTTCTAAAATCTATCATTAATACTAATGGCTAAATATTAAAGCAACTTAACGTAAAAACTAACAATATTACATTTATAATACCTTTATAACTTTGCATTACTTAACACACATTTATTAAATGTTATTATATTAAAATGTTAAAAATCTCAAAGCATTTAATTAACTATTTCTCTTATTTTAGCATTGCAATCATTAGCTGTTACACTAGGAGATTCAAGCTCAGTACTTACATTGCAGTGGTTTTTAGAGTAATACTTAAGAAATCCATCTACACAATATGCCATAAGGCATCCAAGAGTAAAACCACCAAGAAATATTGTTACTGTAATCAATTGTTCAGAAATTGAACAATTAGGGATATCAAAAAACAAATGTATAGAAACGAGAGATATCAAAAAAGGCAACGCGAAAGCACTAGTTAAAATAGCGCAATATACCTCTACTAAAGAACTATAATCAATATGTCCATTATACGTTTTTCCTTTATAATGCACTTTGCAAGTTTTTGACAAGTGTGGTAAGATATGAGAATGAATGAAATTTTCATCAACTTTTGTACCACCCAAATCAAGTGTTTCTATACCTATGACTTCTTTCCTTACTACGTATTCACATAGAGTTTTTAAACTCCAAAATTCTTTTTTTAAAGTTTTACACAGGTGCTCTACTACTTTATTAGTAATATTTTTATTACCATATAAATTTAATTTCTTAGATTCTAAGTCACCATCTTTTAGAATAGGAACTAGGGCTTTCAAACCATTATCACCAAATTTATTATTAGATAGATTAATTTTCTTAATATTTTTACAACCTTTTAGAGCAGAAGCTAGAGCTTCCACACCCTCATCACCAATTTCATTATTGGAGAGATTAATTTCTTCAAGATTTAGAAGATTTTTTATTGGCTTAGCTAAAGCTTTTAAACATTCATCACTAATGCCACGTACATTAAGTATTCTAATGGATATAATATTTTCCATAGCATTAAAAATTTCATAATAATTTACCTCTTCATTAAGAGATAAATTAAGATGATTAAGCTTTTTACATTTTTTTATAACTTTGGCTAGATCTGATAATGATGACTTAAATCTATCACTAATCTCATTATTAAATTCAGTATGCTTCCTTTCTATAATTTCATTACTCAAGCATTTTTTACTATAAGAATAGCTGACACTACCATTTCTCACTTGCAAATAAAGTTTTTTAAGGTTTTGATAATTTTCAATAAGCCAAGGTAAAGATGAAGATAATATATTTGTTTTTTAAGACTGTTGTTTTCTATAATATCAATATATACTGATATATCATTGGCTAGATCTTTCACATGTAATACTTTAAATCTTTCACTCGATAATATACCTGATACATCTATACTTATCTCTTCAACAGTGTCACTACATTTTAAACTAAGAAACTTAACCAAACTCTCAAAATCATTTAGTGTCTTTATTGATGAACAATGCAAGCGATTACCTTTATAATATTTAGAAAAATCTATAGTCATTATTTTTTAACACGATTAATTTAGTTTATTATTACTTAGTTTTTATACTTTATCTACCTGAATTTTAATCAAACTATGAGAAATGTACTTAGGCGTCAATGTTTTCAACATTAAGAGCATTACTATTAATAAAGTCACGACGTGGCTCAACTACTTCTCCCATTAATGTGGAGAATATTGAATCAGCTTCTTCACAATCTTTAATTTCAACTTTTAGTAAAGTTCTTTTCTCAGGATTAAGCGTAGTATCCCATAACTGATCAGCATTCATTTCACCAAGACCTTTAAACCTCTGTAATGTTAAACCCTTTTTACCACAATCCATTATCGTTTTTACAAACGCACTTGGAGATGTGATCTTAACTTCAGTTTCCTGCGACTTTAAGAATGAATCACCATCAAATAAATTTGCTATATCATCAAGCAAATCTAATACATTTATTATGTCTCTATTTTCAAGAACAGAAAGTGTAAATACATACTTATCTGCAAGCCCTTGAAATAGCTTAGAAATATTGATTTCTTTATCTGTAAGCTCTACTTCCCAAGTATAATCATTATACATTAATTGTAAGTATTTTAATATTTCACTAGCAGATAGTAGATCATTTTTTTTCTTTAATACTAGTAATGATTCCAGCAAATCTTGAGGCACTTCTCTGCTGTAGTTTTTGCTGATACTGGAAATAGTAAGACACTTATTCAAGATTAAATGTAAATCCATAGTTGAGTTACTTATTATTAACTTCTTAATTGCTGAATTTACTATATAATCATTAAAGCTTTCATCATCTTTAATATAAGTATCTCTGGCATTTCTTGTGATTTTATAAAGAGGTGGCTGTGCTATATATAAATAGCCATTATCTATTACTTCACGCATATAACGAAAGAAAAAAGTTAGAAGTAATGTCCTAATATGTGAACCATCAACATCTGCATCTGTCATAATGATAATTTTATGATATCTAGCTTTTCCAATCTCAAAGTATTCATTTCCTATCCCAGTACCGATTGCTGTGATCAGAGATCCAATTTCTGCAGATGAAAGAATACGATCTAAACTCACACGCTCTACATTAAGAATTTTACCTTTTAATGCAAGTACAGCTTGTGTTTTACGGTTACGTCCTTGTTTTGCAGAACCACCTGCAGAATTACCTTCTACTATAAATAGTTCAGATAATTCAGGAGATTTTTCCTGACAATCAGCAAGTTTTCCTGGTAAGGATGCAATATCAATACTATTCCTATTTTTTACCAATTCACGTGCCTTTCGTGCAGCTTCCCTGCCTTTTGCAGATCTAATTGCTCTCTCTATTATGCTGGATGCAAGCTTCGGGTTGGTTTCAAGTATTGTACTAAATTTTTCAGCTACTATATTCTCTACTGCTACACGTGCCTCTGAGCTAACTAACTTATCTTTAGTTTGCGAAGAAAATTTAGGATCTGGCATCTTAAGAGATAAAACACAAGTTAAGCCTTCTCTAACATCTTCTCCACTTAAACTAACCTTAGCTTTCTTCAGAAAGCCCTCATTAGTTGCATAATTATTTATACATCTAGTAAGAGCAGACCTAAAACCTGATAGATGTGTACCACCATCTCGTTGCTTTATGTTATTTGTAAAGCATAGCATATTTTCATAATAAGAATCGTTCCATTCCATTGATATCTCTAAACTGATGCCAACATCCTCTGCGCTATCACTAATGCTAACTACTTTAGTTACAGGTGTTTTATTTTTATCTAAATATTTTACAAAATTTGCTGTACCGAAATTACCTCCAGATTCACTACCCTCATTAAATTTAGATTCAACTGGTGGATTATTACGCAAATCACTTAAAGTGATACCAATATTTGAATTTAAAAATGCTAATTCTCTTATACGATTTTCTAAGGTTGAGTAACTAAAATGAATGCCATTGAAAATTTCATCTGATGGCATAAATGTAACTTTAGTTCCTCTCTTATTTATATTTTCACTTATTATTTTTAATGGTTCAACTGAATCACCATCTTCAAAGCGTATAAAATATTCTTTTTTATTTCGCCAAATAGTAAGCTCTAACCAGCTTGATAATGCATTAACAACTGAAACTCCAACACCATGTAGGCCACCAGAAACTTTATAAGTATTATTGTCAAATTTACCACCTGCATGAAGTTGAGTCATTATAACCTCTGCTGCAGATATTCCTTCCTCCTCATGAATATCAGTAGGAATACCACGGCCGTTATCAATAACAGATACAGAGCCATTTTCATTAATGCTAACCTCAATTTTATTGCAGTGCCCTTCTAAAGATTCATCTATTGCATTATCAACAACCTCATATACCATGTGATGAAGACCAGATCCATCATCAGTATCACCAATGTACATACCTGGACGCTTTCTTACTGCATCAAGACCTCTTAATATTTTTATTGAATCAGCATTATAATTATTTTCTGTCAAAATTATTACATTTTATTTTATGAGAGCTAACGAAATATTACACTAAATATATTACACTAGCAACATCTTTAAGATCTCTATACTGTAAAACAGATTTTGAATAAATGGATTTAGTTATCTATCTATTGCATTAAAAAGATTTTAGCTGTATAAGTAAATATTAAATTAACAATTTAAAAGGATAATTTATGAATTTTATAACAAAATCTGCTATTGATTTTAAAGTTCCAGCTGTGCTCTCTGATGGAGAATTTGATGAAGCATTCTGTTTTAGCGAATATGTTAAAAATAAATATGCTGTACTTTTCTTTTATCCACTAGATTTTACGTTTGTTTGTCCAACTGAAATAATATCTTTCAATAATAGAATTAGTGAATTTATAAAACGTGACGTTAAAGTAACAGGTGTAAGCGTAGATTCAAAATTTTCACACTATCGTTGGCGTGAAATACCTGTTGATAAAGGTGGCATTGGAAAAGTAAATTACCCTTTGGTATCAGACATAAAAAAGTCTATAGCAAAGGATTATGATGTGTTATATGATGATTCAGTTGCATTAAGAGCTACTTTCATTATAGATAAAAAGTTTATTATACGTCATCAGTCAATAAATGATTTGCCTATTGGCAGAAGTATTGACGAAGTACTAAGAATAATTGATGCTATTAAGCACTATGAGGAGCACGGAGAAGTATGTCCTGCTGGATGGGAAAAAGGTAAAACTGCGATGCAAGCAAGCGATGAAGGGGTAGCTGATTATCTAAATTCATATAGCGAAGAGCTGTGAGTGTGTATAACACAAAAGTTTTAATTATTGGTTCTGGGGCAGCAGGTTATTCTGCTGCCATTTATGCAGCGCGTGCAAATTTAGAACCAATAATAGTAACTGGCATGCAGCCTGGTGGTCAGCTAACTATCACTACAGATGTTGAAAATTACCCAGGGTTTGTTTCAATACAGGGACCAGAGTTAATGGAAAAGATGAAGTTACAAGCTGAGGAGTTTGGAACGCAAATAGTATTTGATGAAATAAAAAGCATTGAACAATCAAAAGATTGCAAATTGTTTTTATCTATTGGCAATCATAATTACCACTCGAAAGCAATTATAATTGCATCTGGTGCACAAGCAAGGTGGCTTGGCCTTGAAAGTGAAAAAAAGTTCCAAGGCTATGGAGTATCAGCTTGTGCAACGTGCGATGGTAGATTTTTTAAAGATAAAATTGTTGTTGTAATTGGTGGAGGAAATACTGCCGTTGAAGAAGCTATATTTCTTACTAATTTTGCAAGGAAGGTCACATTAATACATAGGCGTGATATACTAAGGGCAGAAAAAAAGATGCAAGAGCATCTTTTTAAACTTTGTAATGAGGGCAAAATAGAAGTTATATGGAACCACATTGTGGAAGATATATTAGGAAATGAAAATCCCAAAAAAGTCAATGGAATTGTGATAAGGTCAAATCTAACACAAAAGACTCAACAAATGAATGTAGATGGAATATTCATTGCGATTGGGCACACACCTAATACAAGTATTTTTAAAGGCATAGTTGATATGGATGAGGAAAATTATATTGTTACTAGTTCTGGTACAACCTTAACCAGTATGCCTGGAATATTTGCTGCAGGTGATGTACAAGACAAAACATATCGTCAAGCAGTAGTCGCAGCCGGCACTGGATGTATGGCTGCTTTAGATGCAGAAAAATTCATTAATGCTGCTTCTTAACGTATATTACCGATAAATTTTCTAGTCTATTTTAAATCATGAGTAACATTATTATTAAAAAATTTGGCGGCACATCCTTAACTGATTTGAATCGTGTTACATATCTTATAAAAGCAGAAGTGGATAGAGGTTATAAAGTAATTGTAGTAGTATCTGCTATTGCAGATTTTACTGACCAGATGATAAATAAAGTCTCAAATTTTAATTATCAGGGAGTATTGTCAGAATATGATGTTGTACTCTCTGCTGGTGAGCAAATTTCTTGTGGGCTCCTTACAATCGCTCTTCATTCTATTGGAGTGATTGCAAGATCATGGCTTGCTTGGCAGCTGCCAATTATTACTGATAATCTTTATTCTCAATCTAGAATTAAGAAGATATGCACCGATAATTTAAAAAATTCTCTTTTTACAGACTTTTCTGTTGCTGTTGTGGCAGGATTCCAAGGCTTACATAATGATAGAATAACAACTTTTGGAAGAGGTGGGTCAGATATATCTGCAGTTGCTTTAGCCATTGCTTTTAACATAAAAACTTGTGATATTTTTACCGATATAGATGGAATATATACTGCTGATCCAAAAATCGTCTCAAAGGCACGTAAATTACAGTCTATTTCTTATACTGAAATGCTGGAAATATCTTCATCAGGTGCTAAAATTTTACATATACGCGCAGTAGAGCTTGCAATGAAACACGATATCAAAATAAAAGTTCTTCCTACTTTTCAGGATACAGAAGGAACAGTATTAGTACATGAACATGAAGTTTTAGAAAGATATTTAGTTACAGGTATAGTCTGCAACCTGAATGAGGCTATGTTAACATTAACTGATATAACCAATGATGCAGAGGTTCTAAAAAGAATATTAGACTCTAATATTAAAATCAGTATGATTAATTGCTTAAAAAATTTAAGCTTTGTAGTTGCAAAATCTGACGTAGCTACTATAGAAAAATTACTTAGTAAAAACAAGAATATTACTATTAACCGTAACATAGCTAGAGTTTCAGTTATAGGAATTGCTGTAGTCTCAAATGCTGAAGTTCTATTAAAGATATTTAAAGTCTTAAGTGAAAATAAAATAAAGATGCTTGCTATTACAGTTTTAGAAATAAAGATTACTATTTTAGTTAAGACAAGAGATGCATATACTTTAGTTAGGGCTTTACATACCGAATATGGATTAGATATTCAATAATTAAATACATTATAAAACTTTATAATGTATTATACGTTCAATACTATTTCCTGAGTATAGCCGATTTATTATATAAGTCAGTATTTATAAAAATCTTAGGTAAAGAATATTTCACAATGTTAAATAACTTTATTACAGAAGTTTATACTATAATACCAAATTAGTATGTGCAGTAGTCGGCTAGAATGCAAAATGAATTCTAGCACTAACTAAAAATAACAGTTACATATAACGTCTATTCCTATGACGAGGTAACGATTCTACGGTCTTTAAATTATTCAAAAAAGTATTACAACAGTTAAGATTATCAGGTAGTTTAAAGCTACAAGAACGGCATAATTTTTTCAAAATAAATGCTATTCCCGCCATGCTTAAACCTAATGTTCATCCTAATACTACTCCTACTGACACACGAGTAATTTCACTATTCTGTCCTGATTCTATTGCTGTTGGTTGTGTTGTATCGATATTAGACATATTCTCTACAGCACTGTTTGGATACGTAGGAGTTGTTTTTAAATTATATTGTACAGAACTTATTGTTTGATGTGTAATACCATTATCAAAATTTTCACCTTTGATATCCTTAATAGTATTACTAATACTGTTAGTAGTTTCTTCTAACTTTTTTGTACCTTCAAAATCAAAGAGTCCTGGTTCAGTAGTTGTTTGTAAATTTTTACGAATTTCCTCTTCATAAAGAAAAGCAAGTCTATGTAAACAACTTCGAACTTGCTCACAGATATTATCTTGATAATGAAAGTTATTTATTATATCGTTTAAACAATCAAAAATAGGATTATCACGTCCTATGATATCTAGTGGTTCATAATTAGTAAGTGGCTTATCTATTATCGCTATGTTTCCATTGTGAGTACGGCCAATAATTAATAAATCAAGTGTTTTACTTTCATTATCTTTATCTTCAATACGGGAAATAAAACTACTATTATTTTGAGAAAGATCAGAAAAACATTTTGTAAGATCTGGAAATTCGTACCATTTAAGATATTTATTTATTCGTCCTATATATTGGATTGAGCTTATTTCTTGAGGTCTAACAGCAGTAGTTGAAGTTTTAGTCTCTTGAAATAATATTGTCTTAATGGTTGGATGTGGTGGATACCCAACAAATTTGCGAAAACAATTTAGAATGTGAATGCAGGTATTGTAATTATCATCAGAAGAACTATTCATTACATTGTTTAAACGATCAAAACAAGGATTATCTTTTGTGATGTTATCAAACTCCTCATACGAAAAATTTTCATGATTTATTTTTTGGTTAGTAGAAAAAAGTGTTGGAATTTTTTACATTGTAAGGTTTCCTGATTCGGTTATCTATTTGTGTATAGATCTTTATAACTGTTGGACCTGTACGAGTTATCATAAATGAATCATATCTGTCCTCATTATATTGATTTTTAATATGTACAAGTAAACTCTTTGTACCTTGCTTCCTAATAACAGCTTTATTGAAATGTAGAAGATCAGACAAATCTTTATACTTTTGTTCCTTTGTAGTTCTCATATAACACTCCTTGTGTTGATTAATAAAAACACCCTTATTATTTAACATAATATTTTGTCAGTATAACTTATTTGTTATGTAAAGCTACTATTTTTTTGCCTCAGTTTATGAAAAAAAATCATGAACTTGAAGTCCATAAAGATATAATGCGAAAGAAAAAAATTTGAAAGAATATGAAATGTTATTTATACAAATTACAGTAGAGTAGTGAGTAAAATTTTACAATTTTTATATATACAAGTTCAAGATAGCAAGATTTTGCTAATCTGCGCAAATAATTTTTGGGGAGCAGTAGCAATTTAGCTCTGGTACATTACATACAAAGTTGTACAGCAGATTCATTAAATTGATAAAACTTTACCTTGTGAGTGTTGAGTTTTTTACTAATACTCAACTCTATTAAACTGTAAATAAAAATCAAGCAGCTTGACTAGATATATTATCTGATTATACTCAAAGATTATAAGTTAGTTCACATAAATGCTGTTTAGTGTACTCCAGGTGGTGTTGGTTTTAATTTTAGTAATCTTAATACTGGTGCAGCCGCCAAGTACAGGTTCATTAAGTAGTTTCAATAACTCACAACAATCTATATCTTCTCAAAGATCTTCAGTTTTAAGCATGATAAGTAAAGTTACTATTGTGGTTGCTTGTTTGTTTATTGTTAATACATTGATACTTTCGTGCTTATATTCACAAAAAATCCATAAGGTATCAATTGCAGAAAAAATAGAGCTAGAGAAAAAAGCAGATAAGTACGATGTACCATTCGATATAAAATGAGGCTTATTTTTGTCACAGGGGGGGTTGTTTCCTCACTTGGTAAGGGTCTTGTTGCTTCTAGTATCGGTGCTTTATTACAAGCATATGGCTTTAGAATATGTATTAGAAAGCTTGATCCATATTTAAATATTGATCCTGGTACAATGAATCCAATTCAGCATGGGGAAGTATTTGTAACTGATGATGGCACTGAAACAGACCTTGACTTAGGACATTATGAACGTTTTACTAAGATTGAATCAACAAAATACGATAATATTACAACTGGTAAAATATATTATGAATTACTAAATAAAGAAAGAAAAGGTGATTATCATGGAAAAACTGTACAGGTTATACCTCATGTTACTGACTTAATTAAATCATTTATTTTTAATAATACAGATGGGTTAGATTTTTTAATATGTGAAATAGGTGGAACTGTAGGTGATATAGAGAGCCAACCATTTTTAGAAGCTATACGCCAAATTAGTTATCAATTAGGAAAGGGAAAAGTCATTCTTATACATTTAACTTTAGTTCCATACCTTGCTGCTGCGCATGAACTAAAAACCAAGCCCACCCAACATTCAGTGAGAGAGCTAAATTTTGCAGGCATACAACCAGATATAATACTATGTCGAAGTGAAAGAGAAATTTCTCAAGATCAACAAAACAAGATTGCAAATCTTTGTAATGTTGCTCCATGTAATGTTATTCCAGCGCTTGATGTAACTAATATATATGAGTTACCTATACTATATCATCAGTATAAGCTTGATATGCAAATTCTTAAACATTTTGGCATTAAAAAACAAGAGCCAAATTTAACTGAATGGCATAAAATAAGGGATTCTATTAAAAATTCAACACGAGAGGTAACTATTTCTATAGTAGGGAAATATACTGAGTTTCCTGATACATATAAATCATTGGTTGAAGCATTAAACCATGCAGGAATTGATAATAAAGTAAGAGTCAATATAAATTGGGTTAACGCTAGAGTTTTAAATGAACAACTTCTTACAGAACGATTACAAAATTCTTCTGCTATTCTCGTACCAGGAGGTTTCGGTGATAACGGAATAGAAGGTAAGATTTTAGCTATATGCTACGCGAGAAAGAACGCAGTACCATTTCTTGGTATATGCCTTGGTATGCAGCTTGCGGTAATAGAATTTGCACGTAATGTTATGAAACTTGAAGATGCACATTCTGAAGAATTTTATGCATGTAAAGACCCTATTATTAAGTTGATGAACACATTGAATGACAATATTTCGAAAGGAGTCATGAGGTTAGGGGGATACAGGTTCAAGATTAACCCATACTCTAAAATGAGTACTATATACGGTAGCTTTACTATTTCAGAAAGACATAGGCATAAGTATACACTCAATTTGAGTTATAAAGATGATTTAGAAAAAAATGGAATGATATGCAGCTCTATATCAGAAGATGGATTATATGTAGAAGCAATTGAACTCGAAGATCATCCATGGTTTGTTGGTGTGCAATTTCATCCTGAGTTTAAATCACAACCATTTTCTCCACATCCTCTTTTTTTATCGTTTATTAAAGCAGCAGTTGATAAAAAATTACACTTGTCATAAAATGAAAAGTAGTAAGTTTTAATCTTGGGGGGAAATTATGTCTTGCTTAAACATTGGAAAAAGAAAGGAGGTTATTTTATCTCTAATTAATGATGTAAAGAACCAAGGTTTTATATCACCTAAACTATTCGATTTAGTTAAAGATTATAAATATGTTTCATGGATAGATCATGAAGGTAATACTATACTACATCATATAAGTTTTTATATGAAAAATAGCTGCTATAGGGCAAAATGCCTTATTAATAAAGTTGCTGAAAATATTATAGAATCAACATCAATCGATATTATAAAAGTGCTATTATTTTGTAAGAATAGTGATAATAAAACAGTACTAGAATTAGCTATTAATTATAGATTGAATGAGTATACGAAGGTCTTAAAAGAAAAAATAAATCAAATTATAGATCAATTAGTGATAAATACCATATTAGATATGGAAAAAGATTATAAAGTAGGAGTACCTATTTCTAATAGAAATGAAGTGAGAAATCATATACAATCAGTGAAATTTGACCAAGTCAGAAATGAACATAATTATTCAGCAGAGAGAAATAAAAGCCCAAGTAGTAGAGTTACAGATTTAGTCATTCAGCATAATCATGCAATTTATCTTTCACATTAAATGATTTGTTTAATTATTGCTATATGAAGCTTGCTATAAAGCAAGCTCAAATTGCTAAGCAAAATGGTGAAGTTCCTGTGGGATCTATTATAGTGAATGAGGGAAGTATCGTAATAGCTTCAGCGTTTAATATGACAATTACATTGAATGATCCAACTGCACATGCAGAAATGTTAGCGATAAGGAGTGCATGTAAATTTCTTGGAGTTTCTAGATTAAATAGTTCTGATATATATGTAACATTAGAGCCGTGTATGATGTGTGTTCAAGCTATTTCTTTTACAAAAATCAGAAGATTATATTTTGGAGCTTATAACCCAAAGTGCACAGAAAATATTAAAAACAGTCATATTTCAGAAATTTATGGTGGTCTATTAGAAGAGGAGTGTTCATTGTTACTTAAAAGTTTTTTTCAAACATTAAGGTAACAAATCTCTTGATTTTATACTTAAACTAGATGAATCTTATTTAAACTTTATCTTCTGTTTCTGATTTGTTTAGAAGATTATAGTTCTTACATACCTACAAGGTGATGATTTATCTTTTTCCAAGTGTTCCTATTACTCTATCAATTATACCTCCTATGCTAATTTCAGATTGAGTATGTTCTAGTTTGCCACCATTAGAAATAAATTTACTTTCTGATCCAGGGGATATATTGATGAACTTTCCACTAATTAAACTACTACTTACAATACTTGCAGCAGAATCAATTGGCAATTTGATACTAGAATCTATATTCATGTCAACCCGTACCATATATGTAACTCCATTAATTGTAATACTAGAAACACTACCGATTTCCACTCCGGAAACTTTTACGACGTCATTAATACTTAATCCATTAACATTAGAAAAGAATCCATGTATCTTGTAGAAGTTTTTATTGTAGTTTCTTGTATGTAATAACTTATCAAATGCAAATAAACCGAGAAAAATAGTAAGGATTAATACAATTAATCCAATTATGACTTCAAGAATATTAGCTTTTAACATAAATTACTCTAACAATATTTTATCACATATCAAGTAAAGCTATCTGCTCTTTTGGCATGGTATTTCATCATCGGCATAATGAATCCATGCATGCCACTCAGGCAAGATTTTTTTAGGATCAGGGATGCCGTTATATACAACCCATCTTTTGTTTAAATTATAATAATATTTATTCCCATTCCTATCTTTGCCTGCAAGTATAGGCTTTTTGAAGTATTTCGCTATAATTCCAGATATCATGTATTTACTAAGACTAAAATAAAAAGTATTCTATCCGATGATACTTTAAAAGTATATTAATTAAAGAGTCAATGCAACTTCCAATTTTACAGGTTATTATACCTCTGCTTTCTGCTGTATTTTGTTTCTTACTTAAAAAGCATAAAGCATTATGGCTTGTTTCTGTTGCTGCAGCGCTGACTAGCCTAGTGATTTCGCTGTCTTTACTTATAAAAGTATATAAAGGAGGAATAATAAGTTATAATTTAGGAGACTTCATGCCTCCTTATGGTATAGAGCTCAAAATTGATCTTTTAAGCTCTTTATTTCTTACACTCATTAATTCAATAGCATTAATCAGCTTACTTTTTGGTTTTTACATTAATGAAGAAGAGATTGGTAAGAGTAAGCTTTCTGGTATTTATTCTCTATTTTTATTATGCTTAAGTGGATTGTTAGGAATTTTAGTAACTAATGATCTATTTAATATTTATGTTTTTTTGGAAATTTCTTCTCTTGCTTCCTACGTATTAGTCTCAGTCTCTAAAGAGAAAAAGGCACTCACTGCAGCTTTTGAATACTTAATTAGTGGAACTGTAGGTGCTACCTTTTATTTGCTAGGCATAGGATTTCTTTACTCTATGACTGGAACATTAAATATATCAGATATGTCACAAAGAATAATGCCATTATACAGTAATAAGATTATACAACTAGGTTGTTTATTTATTTTTATTGGGTTATCAATCAAGATTGCATTATTTCCTTTAAGCAGGTGGCTCGTAAATTCATATAACTATGCACCTAGTTTTGTTAGCACATTCTTTTCAGGTACAGTCACAAAGGTGATGATATACCTTTTAATAAGGGTTATTTATTTTCTATTTGATAAAAAGTCTTTTCTTTTTGAATATCCGTTTAATTATTTGATAACAAGCCTTGCACTACTTGCTATTGTATTCGGTGCTATATTTGCAATTACGGCACGTAGCATAAAGGAGGTGCTAGCTCATTCGAGTGTCAGTCAAATTGGTTACATAATTTTAGGTTTAAGTTTAAACTCAAAGACTGGGCTATTTGCAGCTATTCTTCATATTGTTAATCATAGCATAATAAAATCTTCCTTATTTATGACTGCAGGCTATCTCACTTATCAATGTGATGTAACAAAAATAGAAGATTTAAGTGGTATAAGAAGATTAGTACCTTATGTAATAGCTGTATTTACTTTGTTAAGTTTAGCATTAATTGGTATACCTTTAACTAATGGTTTTGTGAGTAAATGGTATATGATGCAAGCACTAATTGAATCTCATTCATGGAGCAGTTTTGTAATATACGCATTAGGATCTTTCTTATCTCTTGTATATATTTGGAGAGTAATAGAAAAAGTATATTTTACAGACAATGAACAGATATGCCTAGTTAGAAAAGACAAAACATCCATTCTTTTATATTTATTCTTTATGGCAGCGATGATAATTATACTTGGTATATTTAGCCATCCACTGCAACTTATAGCAGATAAAATCTGCTTATCTATATTTGATGAATAAGTAAGTACACATGCTCGGTATTTAGTTTGGTAGTGTAGCTATTTAAAGCATCTTGTTTCTAGCTTTAAATAGCAGTCTGCTTCAGTAGGCATTTTCCAAAACTAGAAAAATCGGAAAGCTAAATTAGAGAGATTAAGGAAGAAACCTAAACAATACCAAGAAAAATATTTATTTTTTCTTAAGAAGAGTGTATGGGGTAGAAAATATTGCTTCCGCAGTTTTGCTATTACCATTATAATATAGGAAATCAAGTAAAAATCTCAAGAATTTAATTCCAGAATATTCAAGTTAAACTGAATATCCAATTATTCTTTTATAGAAATTTAATTAAAATTTTTAAAAAAGTACTTGAGATGAGATGGTATATAATATTATTAATCTAATGTGAGGTAAATTTTATGCGTGAAATTGACAAACAATTATTTAAAGCAATTAAAGACATTGCTAATCCTTATAGTCTTAAAGTTGATATTATAAAAGTTTTAAGTGATCTAATAAAAGAAGGAGCTAATGTTAATGCTGTTGATCACGATAGAAAGACTCTTTTACATTGCGCCGTTAGCAAGATGCCTTATCCTATGCTAGAAAATAGAACTGAGGATTATAGTGCAGTAGCTTCTTTAAATGAAAAAATTTTAAAAATTGTAAAGTTTCTACTAGAAAAAGAAGTTGATGTTAATGCTGTTGATAATTATGGATATACTCCTTTACATCACGCTGCTGAAAAGGGACTTACAGAAATTGCAAAGCTTCTACTAGAAAATGAAGCTGATGTCAGCGCTATTGATAAAGATGGAGAGACTCCTTTACATTGGGCTGCTAAAAATGGGCGTGTAGATGCTATAGAGCTTCTAATAAATAAAGAGCTGATGTTAATGCAAAAGATAATAATGGATGGACTCCTTTACATGTTACAGAAGATCCAAAAAGAAAAGAATTACTTGCGAAGTATATTGCAAGATTAGAAATTTTTAACCAAGGTATCGTTAATAATGAGGGATGTACTAAAAACAAAGAAATTATAAAATGTGATCCAAAGTTAAATGAATATTATAACAAATGTAAACAGAATTACAGAAACTACAAGATAAAAAATTTAAATATGAAGATATAAGTGAAGATAAATACATAGAGATTTCACTTTATGAAATATTGGTACAGAATGATGAAAATAAATTAGCAAAACTTTTAAAAAATTCTCAAATACTGGAGGAAATTAATAAGTATTTAGAATCAGACGAATCAATCAAAGATTTTCCTAATTTTAAATATAAATTAGACTCAGTTACTGAGTCTTTTACAAAAAATGTATTAAAAAATTCTAAAGCTGAAAATATTTTTGTAGACAAAGTACTTAAAAATCCAGAACTGCAAATAAAGATATTAGGTAAGTTATCAACTATTGAACTAGAAAAGTTAATAGAAAAGAGTAAGGAAAAAACTGAAGATCCAAATTCTAAAGTTTCGGAACCTCAAGTTGCAGGAACATCTAAAAGTTATTATAATACGCCTTAGTGGTCTATAAGCACATCTCAATCTCAGATTAGAGAGTAGAAATTTTATTAGCTACTGTAGGTAAATGCAAAACCTATAGTAGCTGCATCTTATGCATTACTTTTTGTTTATTAATTTTGAAAGATTGTTGTGATAATAAATTCAGAGATGCTACTATGTAGCATGTAAGAGGTTGGAAAAATTCAACCCAAACCATAATATGATCAACTTAATAGCACAGTATGTAAATTTGAAATTATAGATTTCGAAAGAAGTCTAATGCATGTTCTATACTTAATTTCCATCGTAAGATATTGTTTAGGTTCAAGAAGGTATATATTCTGATTAAAGATTTAGCGGTTTTTTATAATCAGAACTAGGAGTTTTAATATGCTATATACAATGAGCTAAGTCAAGAAAAGTAAACCTATCTCTTGTGGTAAATGCAAGGTTAGAAATTTTATAATATTCTTCTTGGCTCCAACCTAAATGTTCTGGAATGTAAGGAATAGAGAGATCTTTAAATATTTCTTGTAAATTCTGTGCGGGTAATACAATTTTACTTATTTTGTTTTTAATGCTATCCCAATTTTTATCCAAAATTTTATTTAAAAAATCTGCCTTTTCTTTTGTTATTTTTTTTGATTCGAAAATTTCTTTAAATTCTTTATCAGGAAAATATTCTATAACATCCTCTATATGCACATTCGTTTCTTTTATCAGGAGCTTCTCCATTGTTAATATTTTCTCTTGTAGTTTAGCCATGGTATTACTTGTAACAGCAATCTTTTCACCATGCAGAGAAGAATAATCCTTTGTTACCATTTCCATTGCGTGCGATATCATATGCTCTCCCTGGCTTGCAGAATGACTGCCTTTAGCAATCACCATTCCAAGTCCAGAAACTAATAAGGCTTCCATTAGAAGTAATATGACTTCTACATCACGTTTCACTAATTTCTTATATTCTGCAAGTAAACGTTTCTCTAGTTGATTTGTAAGTATAAATGGTAATTCAGTATACTCTGTATCAAATAGTAGATGAGATAATAACCAATCTGCTTGCACTGTTGATCTGCAAATAAAATCAGCAAAGCCGCTTAATGTTAATCTTAATGGTGCATTAGCTAATATATTAATATCAATGTATATTGCTTTTGGAAGGTGTGCATTAAAAGATCTCTTATATCTATTATCCAATATCGAAGCATTAGATGATGTATATCCATTCATAGAAGCAGCTGTAGGAAATAATATATAATCTTTTTTCTCAAGATAGCTTGCGTATTTACATATGTCATTGATAGTGCCACTACCAAATGCAACAATTAGATTACTATCCTTTGTTTTTTTTCTTATCAAATTTACAATTTCTAGTGATGCAATAGAAGTACTGGAAATAATAAAATAAGAAATATTTTTTAATAAATTTTGATTAAGAAACTTTACTGTATCCTGATCTGCAATTAAAAAAATTTGACTTCCATATTGTTTACATATTTCATAAATATTGTTGATTACATTATGATCTGTAATTATTTCTTTTATGGGAAACTTTTTTATTTGATTTGAGTTATAAACACCTTGATGTAGTATTTTTTTTAAGGTATGCATAATGTGCAGCACTAAGTTTAATATGAAAATTGATCCAATAGAGCTAACTAAAAAGTTAATTCATTTTAATAGTATAACTCCTGAGGATGATGGAGCAATAGAGTATCTAAGAGAGATCTTAGATAGAATTGGCTTTAAATGTCATATTTTAGAATTTGGGACTAGAAAAGTTAAAAATCTTTACGCACGATATGGGGCAGGAATGCCAAATTTATGTTTTGCTGGGCATATAGATGTAGTTGACTCTGGTAAATTAGAAAATTGGCGTTTTCATCCTTTTAAACCAAGTATTGAAAATGGTATACTTTATGGAAGAGGTGCTGCTGATATGAAAAGTGGAGTAGCCTCATTTATTTCTGCTACCGTTAACTTAATCTTAGAGAAATTCGAGTTTTATGGTTCAATAAGCATTTTAATTACTAGCGCTGAGGAGGATTTTGAAGAATATGGAACAAAATCAGTACTAAAGTGGATGCAAGATAGAAAAGAGTATGTAGATTATTGTGTAATAGGTGAACCTACTAGTTCTGAAGTATTTGGTGATACTATTAAAATAGGAAGAAGGGGATCATTAAATTTTAAATTAACTTGCTATGGGAAACAAGGGCATGTAGCTTATCCATATC
>NZ_JAZHPY010000040.1:0-9956 GCF_036711655.1 Wolbachia endosymbiont of Pentidionis agamae
ACTCCTTGTTCATCACTTAATGATATTATCACACCAACAAAACCTTGAAAAGGCCCATCATTAATTTTTATACTTTCACCCTTTTCATAGGCACAACCTAACTTTTTATTCTCTTGAATATCATTTAATGTGTTTACCATCAAAACAAGTTCCTTGGTAAAAACCTCTCTAGGTATATTATTTTCATTCAATAAAAAACCATACGCTTTTGGAACTGTGTTAACAAACTTAATAGCCTTATCACATAAAATAAAACATAGAAAGATATAACCAGGAGCACAACATTTAAAACCTTTAGTACTAAAAATATTTTTCGATGATTTGAGCTGTATATCATCAAATTCTACATAATACCGCAAAGAAACATCATCCTTATAGTACAAAATAAAGATACTTTCAAAATAATCATGAACACGAAACATTTTTGCATTATCTAACATATACTGACATACTTTTGCCTCATAACCAGAAGCAACTTTTAAGGAATACCACCTACACCCACTCACTTTATCACGTCTAGATAATATCTCATCATCAGATACTGCCTCTAAATTAGAATAATCATCATTAACTGATCGACAAAAATCTGATGTTTCTTTTAACAAAGAAATACTTTCATCACATAAGTACATATATATAAATGCCTCAAACAATTCCTCTGAGGAAGATTCTAAATCAAGAACTACCCTACGAGGAATAAATATATCTTTAAAATAAGAGACAGAATCTGAGTCTACTAACTGATTAAGAGCTAGTTCGGAATCATGATTAATTTTTACTAAATACCACTTATACTCCATACACAGCCTTAAATATCCATTTAATTACGTTAATAAATAGAAAATCTACTAAACAAAAAAAAGTTGAGAAACATAACACGGCAATCAACACTATAATAAAAGAAGAAAAAACTTCTTTCTTTCCTACCCAAGAAATAGTTAACACTTCCTGCCTCAGACTATAAAAAAAATTATTCAAAATTCTCAACATTACATAAAAAAATAAATAAGAATTAAGGCAGGAATGATAGGAATCGAACCTACAACCTCTGGTTTTGGAGACCAGCACTCTACCAATTGAGCTACATTCCTATTCATCTCATCCTAATATTTCAACTACGATACCAGAGCCAACAGTTTTCCCCCCTTCTCTTATAGGAAAACGTAGACCTTTATCCATGGCAATTGGCAACTGAAGCTCAACTTCTATGCTAATATTTTCTCCAGGCATTACCATCTCCTTGCCATCTAATAACTTTATACTTCCTGTAACATCAGTTGTTCTGAAATAAAACTGCGGCTGATAATTCTCTTCAAATGGTGTGTGCCTGCCTCCCTCTTCCTTCTTTAGAACATATACCTCAGCTTTAAATTTCTTGTATGGCTTTATCGTTCCAGGCTTTGCAAGAACTTGACCTCTCTCAACCTCTTCTCTCTTTGTGCCTCTTAGTAAAACCCCAACATTAAAACCTGCCTTCCCTCCTTCATTTAATGTCTTTTTAAACATCTCAACCCCAGTGCATGTCGTCTTCTGAGTCTCATTGCTTAAACCTATTATCTCAACTTCATCACCAACTTTTATTATACCACATTCTACCCTGCCAGTCACTACTGTACCACGACCTGGTATAGAAAACACATCCTCTATCGGTAGTAAAAAAGGTTTGTCCTCATCTCTCTCAGGATCAGGTACATACTCATCTAGAGCTTTCATTAACTTGATTATTGATTTCTTCCCGTACTCACTATCCTCATCATCAAGTGCTTTTAATGCTGAACCTATTATAACAGGTGCTTCATCGCCAGGAAACCCATTTTGTATTAATAACTCCCTTATTTCCATCTCCACTAAATCTAGCATCTCAGGATCTGCTGCATCAGCTTTATTAATATACACAACTATATGTTTTATTCCTACTTGTCTTGCTAGCAATACATGTTCTCTAGTTTGTGGCATCGGACCATCAACCCCAGACACTACTAATATTGCAGCATCCATTTGTGCAGCTCCTACTATCATGTTCTTAATATAATCAGCATGACCAGGACAATCAACATGCGCATAATGCCTCTTCTCTGTCTCATATTCAACATGTGCTGTTGCTATTGTTATTCCCCTCGCTCTCTCTTCAGGTGCATTATCTATCTCATCATACTTTACAAATTTTGACCCAAAACCTTTTGTTATCGCTGCCGTCAATGTCGTCTTCCCATGATCTACATGCCCTATCGTCCCCACATTAACATGCACCTTCCCAAATGCTGATACCGTTGTTCCCATAATTAAAATTACCCTTACTTTTATTAATATTAAACAATATACAAAAATTTATAAAAACACAACATAAAAAAAGAGCGGATAGTGGGAATCGAACCCACACAGCCAGCTTGGAAGGCTAGAACTCTACCATTAAGCTATACCCGCAAAATGGAAGAGGTAGGATTCGAACCTACGTACGCAATAGCGGACAGATTTACAGTCTGTTACCTTTAACCACTCGGTCACTCTTCCTTTAAATTCAATAGATAATGAATTACCAGTTCATAAAATGTAACTTTTATGAACCTTAAATACTAGGTACAATAATAAATGTCTAAAATAAAAAAATCAATACTTTTTAAACAAAAATGCTGTAGCATAACTTCTATTTAAAAACCAAAGCTTCAGTTTTAAGTTATTTAGCAATAAGAATACTCTCCTTAACTTCATATTTTTCTTGTAGGAATACTTGTTTAACCAAAAAATATGATAAGTACTACATTCATATATTATGAAAATAGTATTACGAGAAAATTAATAATCTTATATAACAGTATAGATTTTATAAAAGGTATGTAGGTATGTTATGAAGTTTTGTAAGTTTTTGTTTTTATTTCTAGTGCTTTCTTGTGCATTTAACTCTTATGCTACGACTACAGAAGCCGTAATATGTAAAGCAGTGGGATATATTCAATCAATAGGTGGGCAACTTATGACAGTTGTTATCATTGGTTCAAGTATACTTGCAATATTTGGTAGAATGGCATGGCCTGCACTTGTTGCGCTCGTTATATTTTGTGGTGTATTTTTTGGAGCATCAACAGTTGTAAAGAGTATGACTGGCAAAGGTGGTTGTGCTGAATGTTCTAATGATCAAGAATCATGGCAAGGAGAGTGCAAGGACAAGTGTAAAGCCCCGACTCCAAATAGAAATTCAACAACTGGAAATTGTCAGGCATAATAAATCAAGTGAAATTCCCATTAAGAATGCCTGAATTTTTTCAGGAACATTTATAAACTCTTCTAAACTGGTTTAGAACGCTCTTCATCTAATAATGGCTCAGCAGAAGCACTGCTTAATGCAGTTGATATTTTATTACCAGCCCAAACTAAAGGAGTAACAACAAGCGCAACAAGCCAAATAACAGCAGAAAGTGCATAAGATACAACTATTTTACAAAATTCAGCTATTTTGTCAGAATATTCTCTTGCTTTATGTAAAAGATTGTTCGCATAATTTACTAAAGATTCTGTATTTTCTTTAAGTGATCTCGCATTTTTTCCTGGATTTTCTTTGCAGTTAAGCAATTTTGATATTCCCTTTGCAGGTAAATATGATAAATATGCAAAAGCTAAAAATGTAGAACTTAATATCATACAAGTAGGCAAAAGAATAGATAAAGGTAATATTCCACACATTCGTTCTTCCCTAGAGCCTATCGCACCATTTGAATATTCAACACCACAAACTAGATCTTTTATAGGACCTAAAATACTATAAATATAATGAACAGATTGATAAAAACTATTTTTATGACTTGATATGCTTAAAGTTGGTACAGTTCCATATTTAGAATATTCTTTAAAATTCTTCCATGTTTTTTTCATAATAAGCCTTTTAATAAATTAAATAACTATATAAATAATAACCTGATTAAATAACTATTACAATAATTTTTAATTGATTATAATTGCATTTCTATAGAGTTTATCAAAAAAGATATTAGCTTGTGTTATTACTTTTTGATTAAAAATTTTCTGCTTTATTTCCTCTTCTGTATTTCCCTTTTTTATTTCACATAGCATTATTAATTTAGATACAGTGCCTTCTTGCATATCTATTACTTCATCAATATTTAACTTGCTTAATGAAATTTGCAATTTAGGATTTAAATCTTGCATCCTGACTTCAAATTCTTTTATAGCTGGTAAACGTAATTTTTTAGCTACTGAATTAAAATTTTTACAATTAATCTGTTCTTTTTTCAAGGTATCTATATCTTTTGAGTCATTACTAATGAATTGCTTTAACATTAATTTACTTTCAAGTAAAAAATAATCAATTTGTGTTTTATCTATTATTTTCGTTACTGTGTAACCTTCATTAGAAGCTATTGGTTTGCTGATGCTACCAATATCTACTAAAGCTTTTTTCACCTCATCGTTTAAATGATTTTGGTTAACAGTTACATCATTAATTTTGATTGTAAAAGAATATTTCTTATTAATATCTTCAATGCTTAAATTTTTATTTAATTTATCTACTATTTCTTCAGCTAATTCATAATTTTTTGTTGGAATAAAAAATTCTTGAATAGTAATTAGAGAATTTATTCTCTCTATACGACGTTTTGCATCACTTATCTCTTTAGAGGTCACATTAATAAAAGGCACAATTCTAGTTTCAATAATTTTATTCCTGAGCAATTGAGACTTAACATATTTCACTAATGTAGCATAATCCAGATTATTCTGGCTAATATAGTTACTAATTTTATCTTTTTTCACTCCTAAACCCTTCATAAATATTTCATCTACAGTATCATTTAATTCTTTAGTATTGAGCTTAATGGTGAGCTTTTTTGCTTCATCAAGAATTATTATTTCATCTATTAACTGTTTTAACGCTTCATGTTCTACATGATCAGAGTTGCTAAAAAGTAATGTGATTAATTTTGTGCGTTTCGCTACATCTACATTTGAAATTGGAGTATTATTAACGTGCGCAATAATTTTTACACTAATAGGAAAACTACTAACTGGTAGCAACAATAAAAATAAAGCAAGAAATATACTACGCATATCATGCAGCATTTTGAAACAATTTAATTATAACTTGCTATTTTACAAGTTACAAAGAAATTAATCCCTAGCAATATAAATAGGAGAATGTTAAGCGTTGATAAATAGATTTGTATGATATAAAAAATTATCTAAAGGTGGTATGACTTGGGCTTGATAATAGCGGTTCCTCAGTAGATACGTCATAAACGCTACTACTAACAATATCATCAGAATTTTGTTTCTCTAATACTAAAAAATTATTTTTAGTGTTGTTTATCATAAAATTTCGTATTGAAACATCACTATTATAGTCAAAGCCAGGATTGGACATTTGACTGCCGCTTTGACTATAAGACTGCAAATTACTTAGTTGTGCACTCATTATATCTTCTAAAACTTTATTGCTTTTTTTTAAGTCTTGGTTTTCATTTTCTAGCTCTTTAACCTGCTTACTATGTTTCTGTTCTAATTCTTCAATCTGTTTTCCATATTGATTCTCTATTTCAGTTATCATATTTCCTTTACTATAAAAACTATCATCTATAAAAGACCGGTATTCTTCTTCCTTTTTACGTGCTTGAGATTTTTCATACGCTGCACGATCAACTTTAAGATTAGAATAAGCTCCATACGCAAAACTTGCTGCCACACAAGCAGATGACACAGCAGATATAATTAAAGCAACAAAACCTTCTATAGTAGGAAGTATATTAATACTCTGTAAATCAAAATGATCAGATACGTATTCACTTACGAATGCAAGTGATGCTAAGGAAGTGATTGTACTTAGTACAGTAAAAATACGCCTTTTCTTACTTACACTGCCATCTTTATTACGAAAAAAAGTTGGCGCCTGTTCTATTACCATACTTACCTTAAGTTAATATCTTTATTATATATACTATTTATTTATAAAAATCAATACAAAAATTATATTGTCAATAAAGTTCACTCTTTAGATGAAGGATTTTTGTGGTAATCTTTATAATATTTTTCTATAGATGAGAAATGAAAGAAAAAACATTCACGATAATTGATGGCTACGGGTTTCTCTTTAGAGCTTATTACGTCTTACCTCACCTAATCACTACAACAGGTACTCCAATAGGAGGTGTATACGGTTTTTTAAATATGATAATTAGATATATTCAGCATTCGGATTATCTAGCAATAGCACTTGATGCAGGCAAAAAAAACTTCAGGCATGATTTATATTCCAATTATAAAGTAAATAGAATCGCTCCTCCTGAAGATCTAATTCCACAGTTTCATATCATAAGAGAAGCTATAGAAGCTTTTAATTTAAGTCATGAAGAAATTGAAGGCTACGAAGCAGACGATATAATTGCAACTTTTACTAGGAAGTACAGTTCAAATACAAATATAAAAGTAGTTATAGTTGCATCTGATAAGGATTTACTTCAACTCTTAAATTATAATGTTTTGGTATTTGACCCTATTAAAAATACGTATGTAGATGAAAAGTACGTGATAGAGAAATTCGGAGTAAACTCAAATCAATTGCTAGATTTTTTCTCTTTAACTGGAGATGCATCAGATAATATTCCAGGATTACCTGGCATAGGGCCAAAAACTGCTGCTAAATTATTAGATGAATTTGGTTCATTAGATAACGTCTTTAATAATACAGATAAAATAAAACAAACAAGAGTACGTAATATACTCGCAGAACATAAAGAAAAAGCTTTGCTGTCAAAAAAGCTCGCATCTTTATGTGAAACAGTTGAAATGCATAAAGATATTGAAGATTATAAACTATGTTCTCCTAACATGGAAAAATTATTATTTTTCCTACGAAAATATGAGTTCAATTCTTTTATTGGAAAAGTGGAAAAGCTTTTTTTATACAATCATTCAAATGAAGAAAAAAAAACAGAATATAACAGTGGAGAATTAATTAATTTCTTAGAATATTGCAGATCTGAAGGCAAAATAGCCATTCATTGTCACTTTGAGAATAATATTTTAAGTAAAATTTCTCTTGCATGTAGCGAAAACAATATTTTTTATGTACCGCAAGACAATATTCAAGATTCATTAACTTTGATGAACTCAATTCTGTGCTCAAATGGAGTATTAAAGATAGTATATAACGTTAAAGAAATAAGAAAGAGCATAGTAGGAATAGAGAACTCTCTCAAAGCACTGGATGATATAATGATTATTTCTTACAGCTTAGATACAGGAAAACATGATCACACAATTGGAAACATTATTGCACATAATTTGTTAAATAATGAAACAAGAAATTTTTCAGCACAAACTTTAATAGTTTTACATCAAAAACTGAAACAACGACTATTTCAGGAAAAATTGTTTACCATATATGAACGTTTTGAAAAACCATTACTTGCAGTAATATTACATATGGAAAATAATGGTGTGCTCATTGATATAAAAAAATTACAGGAGTTATCGGAAAGTTTTAAAGAAACAACTTCTATACTTGAAAATGAAATATATAGACTTGGAGGAGAAAAATTCAACATTGCTTCACCAAAACAATTAAGTGATATATTATTCAATAAAATTGGTCTTATTGGAAAAAAAAAATCAAGAAAATCTGGCACATATAGTACAAATCATGAAACATTAGAAGGGCTTGCAAATGAAGGTCATGAAATTGCAGATAAAATTCTATACTGGAGACATTTAAGCAAATTAAAAAATACATATACCGATGCATTAGTAAAGCAGATAAGCCCTTTAGATGGAAGAGTTCATACCAATTACTCAATGATAACTACTACCACTGGAAGACTTAGCTCTAGCAATCCAAATCTCCAAAACATCCCTATTAGAAGCGAAAAGGGTAACTTAATCAGACAGGCATTTATTGCACCACAGGGCTATAAGCTAATTTCTGCTGATTATTCACAGATAGAACTCAGATTACTTGCACATATAGCAGATGTATCTAGCTTTAAGGAAGCATTTCTTAAAGAGCAGGATATTCATGATATAACTGCAAGGCAAGTTTTTGGCGTACAAGAAGTAGATGATTCATTAAGACGAAAAGCAAAATCTATCAATTTCGGCATTATATATGGTATTAGTCCGTTTGGTCTTACAAAACAATTAAAAATAACAGTGCAGGAGGCTGCAGAATACATTGATTATTATTTTTCTTGTTATCCAGAAATAAAGCAGTATATGGAAAAAATAATTGAAGTTGCAAGATCTAGAGGTTATGTAGAGACTTTATTTGGTAGAAGGTGCTTCATAAAAGAAATTAATAATTCAATTTCTCATATAAGACAGTTTGCAGAGAGAGCAGCAATAAATGCACCTCTTCAGGGAACTGCAGCTGACATAATAAAACGCGCAATGATTCAATTATTTGATCGATTAAAAATAGGAAAAATAATACTTCAAGTTCATGATGAACTACTAGTAGAAATAGAAAAAGAAAAAGTAGAAAACACAGTAAAATTAATAAAAGATGTTATGGATAATGTTGTCACACTCTCTGTACCATTAAAAGTAGAGATAAAAGTTGGAGATAATTGGGGAGATATGAAAAAGGTAAAAATTTATTAAGCAAGATCTTCCTGCTTAATAAATTAACAGATGGTACCGCTATTCAAGTAATTATAGTTGCATCATAAACTGTTTTTGATGGTTATTTTTAGAGCTCAACACCATAAACAATAAAAGTACAGAACCCAAAATAATACCTTATGACAGAAATTAAGCTATGCATGCGCGCTCTACACAGCACTGAAGTAGGCTACTATCTAGATACTAAAACAATATTTTCTAGATTAAATTTATTATAACTAATATTGACTAAATACCAAAGCAATTTTTTTATAATTTCGCACTCTAAAGTTAAAAATGTACAAATCAAAGCTTTAGCAGACTCGAATAGATTTAATTTAGTGTTTTTAAAATTCTCCATTCACTTATAGATTAAACTGAGTTAATTTTGAGGTTAATTACTGTTGTACCTGCAATTCTATCATGTAAACTTGTCAGGTCATCAATATCATATCTTTTAAGAACTAAATATAAAACTAACATTACACAAAATGACAAAGGACCTATCCTTCTATAATACCTACGCCACGTATGTAAATCATGCCAAAATTCTCGGATAATGTCATATAAAATACAGCTAATAGCTACTAGCAAAAATGCAGTCACAGAAGTCTCCTTTAATGCTTGAATTAAAGTAACTTTTCCGAATGTTTTTTTATCTACTACACGTAGACCATAATACAGTTGTCATAATGTTCCACCAAATTTAAATATCATTAATGTATTAAATACTATGAACACCATCAATGCTAATAGTAGCAAAGTACTTAAAGTAAATTCTGTATCTGGAGATACTTTACTTAAAATCGTCATAAATATTAAATAAAACATTATTACAATGAATAATAGTATGGCAGAATCAATCAAAAACACTGATCCTGATTTAACATTCTCTTTCTCTCTTTTCATGATGTTAATCGTGTGGAAAATTTAAAGCTCAGTCACTTGCTGATATAACTACCGTACCTGCTATTTTATCGTAGAAAGTCTGCTGTTTCTTATCAATAAGTGCTAATATTGAAACTACAAATAGTAAAGTTGCAAGCCATACACTAATATAAAGAGTTAAAAATATTACCATAGTAAAGAATACTCTCTTACATAAGCTCCTGATTATTACTTGTTTCAAGCTCGCATTTTGAAGTGTATTGGCATCTTTTACATATACTTTACATAACAATTTTCCTAGATCTCCTCCAAATTTTGGTATCATTAATATTTCTATTATTAAATATGGAACTAAGGTTAATAATGCATACATAATTATAGAAGAAAGTGTATGAAGATCAGTAAGAGAAAAGAGAAAAGAATGCCATAGTCCGAACATTAGTATATATTGGTGCTAACGTATA
>NZ_JAZHPY010000041.1:0-9942 GCF_036711655.1 Wolbachia endosymbiont of Pentidionis agamae
TTTTTAATAGTAATAGTATAGGAGAATCAACCAAAAAATCTATCTTTCTTGCATCTATGAATAATGTCCGTGCTTTCAGTAATGTTGAAATTTATCCAGAAGCAGCTAAGCTATGGATAAATAGTAAGTACATTGATCATAATAAAATACTGATGATCTATGATGAAGATATTTTGAAAACTTTTGAAGAAAATCTAGAAGCAGCTAAGATATTGGTGAATGGTGGTTTAAGTACTTTGTTGATAAAATACTTGACTACAACAAATGCTTTTGAAAGCATTAAAGATCATAATTTGGAATCCAAATTTGTCTTGTATAATAATAATATACCTCAAGATGAAAAATATAATGTACTGCAAAACAAAAATCGGTTAAAAGATATCTTTAAGGAGAAATTCCCAGGTCTTAGTGAGGAAGAGATAGAAAATATTATAGGAAACATAGACAGGTTCGCTAAATTACATGAGCTTGGATTAATCAATAAATTAACCACTGAAGATTTTAAAAAGGATCCAAAGGAATTATTGAATGAAAAACATCCAGAGTTAGCAGAAGCAAATCAAATTATATTTGATACACTAAATAGTCCTAAAGGTTCACTAACTGATATCTCACTTAAAGCAGTTGCAAAGTTTGCTAATCAGCAACATCACTCATAATTTTTGTTTCAGTATGCTACTCACGTAGTATACTGCTTTTTAGCAGCTAATATTTTAATCAGCAGTATTCATGCACAAGAAGAATACAATTAGCTGATAGAAGAATTAGTAAATAATTAAAAACTCCTACAATATTTCACTATAATGAATGCTTATTCTGTAGCTTGAAAGGTTCAACTCTAGTTGAAGTGGGATTTTTCTTGATTAGGAATTTTTCTTTTAACCCCCGTTCCTTGATGTTTTTTCCATCCAAATGCTTGTGAGAGTCTAAAAATTCTTTTGGTTGAATTAAACGCATATCATTACCGTGTTTAACTATTACAGCTCCATTAAAGAATGTTTGAAATGTCGCAGCTGGGCCTGGAAATTTACCACTACCTGGAATGTAAACTGCATGACAAATATCTTGATTACGCTGATATAAGCCGTAAGGGTAGGGGCCATAAGGACAAGTTTTACACCCTATTGGTTTCATTTTATCTTTTATATATTCTATACTAGAATTATATCTATCAATGAGATTTAGCGTTTTAGCATGTTGAAGAATCTTTTTTATCAGTTCTAAAATATGTGCTCCTTGATTGTTATCATATGCTTCTTTAATATAAATATCTAATTTTTCTGCTTCTTCTTGCTTTACCAAATTTAAAATAATCACTCCAGAGCCATCACATTGTACTGCCTGATAACATCTGTCTATATAATTGAAGAATACTAAGCCTTTATCACCAATAGGTTTACCTTCCCAATTGGTTATTTGTTTTCCTCCTATGGAATTTCCTTGTTCATCAAGTACAGGCTCTCCTGCTTTACGAGATTGCGTTTTATCTTGCATAAAATCATCTGCATCAAGTGGATAACATTCAGGGTAAACCAGAGGTTCACCACCATCTTCAAGTTTTGAAATGGGAATAAAGTTTTTATGTAATACTGAATTAGTATGTAAAGCATTTTTTACGTAAAAATTTTGACAAAAATTCTAAGCAATTTTACTATTTAACATATTTTTTAATCCAAGTTTTAATTTGACTATCAAGATTTACGCCATATTTAACCAGCAATTTTATTGCTGGAAAAGATCTAATCTGTATAGCATAAGATATAGGTGTTTTACCAATATATTCCATATTTAGATCTGCACCGCGTTTAAGTAATAGTTCTAATATTTCTAACTCATGTGATTTTATAGCAAAGTGTATACCTGCTGCTTCAATTTGTGGATTTATGTTTTCTCTAAGTAATACCCTAACCACTTCTAATTTATTACGTTGTTTTATTGGATTAGAAAAGTATGTATCTGTGTTACTAGATTCAAGTAACAACTCCAATGTTTTTAGTCTTCCTGAAAATGCAGCTATGTGCATAGGTTTCACTCCTAGCTTATCTTGAACATTTTGGTCTGCACCATATTCAAGAAGCAGTTGCACTATTCTTATATTACATTGAGATTAAGGACCATAAGATTTATTATGACGAAATGCAGCGTAATGTAACGGTGTATTACCATGGCTATCTTTCATAGTTGGATCTGCACCATATTGAAGCAATAACTCAACTATTTCTGGCTTATTTGTGTCAATGGATTGGTAATACCTTATTGCAGTAATTAAAGAAGAGTGAGAATTTGGATCTATTCCATACTCAAGTAGGTATTTTACAACTCTTATATGGCCATCAGCCATGGCAGCTGTCATTGGCGTTCCTAATGTACCACCAATATTCGGATCTGCTCCATTTTTAAGCAATAAATCTATAACTTCTAAGCGACCACGAGATGCAGCAAAATATAGTGGTGTACCACCATAATCTACATTTGGATCTGCACCATATTCTAGAAATAGCTTTACTATTTCTAATCTATTGTCTGCTGCAGCGTCATGTAAAGGTAATCCTCTAGGAAGGAGCTTATTTTGGATCTGCAGCTTTTCAAGTAGTCGTTTCACTTCTTCGACATCATTATTTCGTATAGCAAGTGATATTGGTGGTTCTTTGTGCGTGTAAACATTGGTGACAAATAATAATAGGAATAAAGAGATTAAGATACCTAATATGACGGCGATCCAGCCAATTGTAATAGCAATGTGCTTTGTAATGCTTTTTATCATAAAAACAGAATTATAAAATATAACATATAAAAAATAAGATATTGTAAACTATGCTCAGTGACTTTTATTAAAAGTTGTGTAGCTTTTTGGATTGTACTCTTAAATAGATATCTTGTAGAAACATGATTGCTAGATAAGGCTATGTAAATTAGCTACAGATCTGACGTGAGCTTAAAAAGGGTTTTTCTTTATGGCACACTATGGTATATTAATGTTTTACAATGTAGTATGGTAAATCTCAGAATAGAAGTTATAAGTAAAGATGAGCAATCTGGTTCTAGAGCAGAAGTAAATGTTTACTCTATTTTTATAGATAGAGAATTAACACAAGAGCTGTACAAGGAGATTTGTGCATTATTCTATCATAAAACTGTGCAGGACTGTTGTTACTATCTTTACGACAAAAGCTTAGAAGAAAATGAATATAAATTGCAAGCTGACTTGGGTTTAGAGATAAGCTTTTTACCTGGGATGACTGATAATATCGGCAATACTGTAAGGCAAATTATTAAAGAGTATTTAATAAGTAGGGGTTATGATGATATTCATGTCAATGCTAAAAGTTCTAAACTTATTCTTGGTAAAGGAGATGTACCAACTGAAGAGGATATAAGACAGCAATTTAATCCTATTATTGAATATTGTACGCTTATTTGCAAAGAAGAGAATAGTTATAATTACAAATATTATGGTAAATATAAATCTGCAATATGTGATACTGGGATAATAAGAGAAAATCTAAGAATAACAAGGAATAAAGTAAAGCATATCAACTTAAACTTGAATGATGAAGGGCTTGAAAGTATAGGTAATTACGGGGCAGATGGTAATGGTACTTTAGGTCTTTCTCTTCCTGCAATGAAAGCAATAAAAAGCTACTTTGATAAACTTGGTCGAGATCCATATGATATTGAACTTGAATCTTTAGCGCAGACTTGGTCAGAGCATTGTAAGCATAATATTTTTTCTTCTTCCATTGATGAAATAAAGGATGGCTTATATGAACATTATATAAAGCGTGCAACGCGTGAGATAAATTCTAGTATATGTATATCAGTTTTTTCTGATAACGCAGGTGCAATAATTTTTGATGATGAATACTTAATTGTGGATAAAGTTGAAACTCATAATAGTCCTTCAGCTCTTGATCCATTTGGCGGAGCGATGACAGGAGTTCTTGGAGTAAATAGAGATATAATCGGTTTCGGGATCGGTGCAGAACCAATAATGAATACTTATTATTTCTGTTTTGCCAGCAAAATGGATGGTAAACTCTACCGTGATAAAGAACTGACTAATGAAATCTTATCGCCAAAATTTATAGCTAAAGAGGTCATTCATGGCGTAAATGTTGGTGGGAATTCTTCAGGTATTCCTACTCAACTTGGTTCTTTGTATTTTGATGATAGATTTATAGGTAAGCCTTTGGTTTTTGCAGGTAGTGTAGGCATTATTCCACGTAATATTAATAATGTACCTGCACATGTTAAAAAACTTGAAGATGGTGACAAAATTGTAGTTATAGGTGGAAGGGTTGGTAGAGATGGAATTCATGGAGCAACATTTTCTTCAGAAGCATTGTCTGAAAATAATTCTTCAGCAGTCGTGCAAATTGGTGACCCTATAACACAGAAAAAATTATCCAATGCTGTAATTGAAGCACGTGATCTTAGTCTCTATAATGCCATAACAGATAACGGGGCAGGGGGGTTATCTTCATCTATTGGTGAAATGGGAAAAAATGGATTTGAAGTAGATTTAAGTAAAGTTTTACTAAAAAATAATGATATGTATCCTTGGGAAATATGGATATCAGAGTCACAGGAAAGAATGACCTTAGCAGTGCCACAGGAAAATTTAGCTATATTTGATCAAATTATGAAAAAGCATGATGTTGAATATAGTATAATAGGAGAGTTTAATAACAGCGGTAAAGCAGTAGTAAAATGTTCTCAAGAAATAATAATGGATATAGAAACTGAGTTTTTACATAATGGTAATCCAAAAATGCATTTACAGACAAAGCCATGGTCTAAAGAACCAGTAAAGATAAAAAAAATAAAGGCAGCTTCTATGGAGACTGCATTAAAAGAGATGCTAGGTATGCCTAATATATGCAGTAAAGAATTTATAGTAGTTCAATATGATCATGAGGTGCAGGGGTCATCTGTATTAAAACCGCTCCAAGGTAAGGGTAGGGTGTGTAGTGAAGTTATTATATCTAGGCCTATTCTTTCCTCAACTCGCGGCATTGTGAAGTCACAAGGGTTTAGTTCAAGTTATGGAGAAATTGATACTTATCACATGGCAGCATGTGCGATTGATACTGCTGTGCGTAATTACGTAGCTGCTGGAGGTAATATAAATCATCTAGCACTACTCGATAATTTTTGTTGGTGTGATGCGTATAATCCAGAAAGATTATGGCAATTAAAAAGAGCAGCTAGAGCTTGTTATGATTATGCAACTATATTTAAAACACCTTTTATATCTGGAAAAGATAGTATGTTTAATGATTTTAAAGGGTATGATAAAAGTGGAAAAGAAGTTGCTATATCAGCTCCACCATCGCTTCTCATTTCAGCTATTGGGATTATAGAAAACATTGAAAATGCAGTGTCACTTGATGTGAAAGTTCCTGGTGATTTAATGTATATACTTGGTATAACATATGATGAATTTGGAAGATCTGAGTATCAATTATATAGTGGAGTTGGTGATAATAATATACCGAAAGTTCATGCAGAAAATGCAAGAAAATTATATGAATGTTACTGTCAAGCAGTAAAAGAAGGGATTGTTGCATCTGCAATTGCTTTGAATTTAGGAGGATTAATTATTGCTCTAACAAAGTCGCTTATTGCAGGCGGTCTTGGAGCTGAAATAGATCTTTCAAAAGTAGCATTAGGAGAAATAGAAAATCCTGATAGTGTAAAAGAAATTATTATGTTTTCTGAATCACAAAGCAGAATATTAGTTACTATTGCACCGCAAAATCAGGAAAGGTTTGAAGAACTATTTAAAAATATTCCTTCTTCTTGTATTGGAGTGGTTACAGAAGAAAAGGTACTTAGTATTAAAGATACTTTTAATGTTAAACTTGAAGACTTAGCTAAAAGCTATAGAACATGTAGTTATTTATAACATTATGAGTGAGTGATGCGAATAGTTAAAAGCGGATTAGAAAAGGTACTCTATGATGTAAGTTATCAAGAAGATTTAAAGAAAGATAACATAATTAAAAAAATAGCTGATGGATTAAAAGAAGAAGATGAAGATCAATATAAGGAGTGAGAGAAGAATAATTTTAATATACTCCATAGTTTTTCTATAACTACAATTGAGCTCTGTGATGGGATTCAAATTAGTACAACACGACGCACACCATTCACTACGTTACCTATCATTGCTTCTGACACTAATAATACCAAGGTATTAAGGATTTTATTAGATATGGATGGTGTTTTAAGTCATTCAACCTTATTCTTTACTCCAAGATCCTTCCGTGTAAATATGAAAGATATAAAAGATATTGAGATGGCGAAGGTTTGGTCACAAGCGATGAAAAAGCAAATTATTAGAGGTAGTACTATTATCAGTTGTGCAGCTTCTGCATTAGGTGCTTTAATAACAGGGGTACTTTTCTTAACTGGAATGATTGTTGCATCTATTCCTGCAATAGCAATAGCAGTAACTATAGTTACAACATTAGCGCTTGCGGTAGGCGGAATTACATATTGTAGTCGTGTTTCAAAGCTGCCTAATACTGAAATTGATAAAATAGAAGTTGAGAAGAAATATCCAGATAAAGAAAAAATTGCTAATTAGTTGAAATAGTTAAGAGCAAAGATAAAAATATTATTAGCTAATCAAGCAAGGTAAAGGGTATGGGTGCTATATGAACTTACCATGACATATGCTAATTTTATTCTAGCCAGTATCTTTGTATTGGCCTTGTATACTTTGGCTTTTCCAATTTGGTTACAGGTTTATCATCTAACCAATATGCTTTAGGATTCTTTGGTTTTATGGTATTATGAACAACAGTTTCTTCATTTGAATCTGATAATTTTCTTTGATCATTATTGTTGTATGCTACTTTGTTATCACTTATATCACTAGTCAAATTGTTTGTTTTATAATTTAAATTCTTTCTTAAGAATAACTTCTGATCATGAATTTCAGTTTTATTTTTTGGCATTTTATTTATTTCTTTTTGTTTATCTGTTTCTTTCTTTTCATATTTTGGTTTTTTTGTTTCATGAGAAATATTCTCTGTTATTCTATTTTTAGTGCCATTATTCTTGATTTTGTTTCCTATACCAAAATGTTGATACTTGATGGATGATATATTAACTGTATGTGACTTTTTATTAACGTGTGACACCTTAGTGAAAGAAGAAAGTGCAATAATAAGAATCGGTATATGATATAGACCTTCTCTGAAGTGTTTTAGCTCATCTACCAAGTTCTTTAGTAAAAGTAATTTTTTATGTAATTTCAGAGATTCATTTTTATTTTTCTCATTAAGTAATTTCTTCTCAATTTGTTTTATTTCATATTCCCATAGTTTTTTTATAGCTTTTCTTTTTGTAAAAAGAATCTGAGCCATGTCTTTTATAGATTCAGTAATCCATTTTTCTTCGTCAATTGAACCTTTGTTGAAAATACCTCTAAGCCAGTTAGTCATATTTTTTATAGATTTTCTTCTTAAAATATTATGAAGTTTTGCTAGTATGTATTTATACATAGGCATTTCTTATATTAATCATAAATTTCATAATAATATTTTATATAAAGTTTAATGTTATTGACATAATTTTTTAAAAATGCCACTTTACAAAAAAAATCAATAGATTATGCTAGAGGATATTTATTTATATAGAGGTTTTTTTATGTTAGTTCCAGTAGTCGGTGTCTTTGCTGTAGTGGGGGCTGCAGCAATTATTGCAGAAGGAGTAGTTATAAGTAATCAAAAAAAGCAAGTAGAAGATTTACTTGCTAATGCAAAGGCATCTGAAGAAAGAGAGAAAGAGCACAAGAAAGAGATTAATGAGTTAAAACAAGGGAATGAGGAGTTAAAAAAAGAAAATGAGGAGTTAAATGAAAAACTTAATGATTTAACAAGGAAAATGGATTTGCTTCTCAATGCACCAGAGATACAAGTTGCACAAAGTTGTGGTGCTATGTATTTATCTAATGAAGACAAAGTAAACCTTGAAGAAATACCTCCACAAACTTGTTTAAATAACATAGAGCTAGAAAAACCATTAAGTCAAAATAATCAAAAATTCTTATAGTATTATTCATACACTTGTGCCATTAAAAGTGTTATTATAATTGTTGAAAGCATCTGTATTCAGATCTTTCTATTTATGACGAACATATAAATTCTAATGTTTAAAACAGAGCTCAGTGTAACGAATACTTTATGGAAATTACAAGAAGTAAATCAAAGAGAAATTTTAACTCTAATGCAAAATTTTAGACTGCCAGAAATATTGGCAAGAATATTAGTTACTCGTAACATTGGAATAAAAAATGTAGAAGACTTTTTTCATCCGTTAATTAGGTCATCTTTACCAGATCCTTTCCATCTTCTTGATATGGATAAAGCTGTTTCTAGAACCATCAATGCAATATATAACAATGAAAATATAGTAATATATGGCGATTATGATGTTGATGGTGCAACATCATCAGCTTTAATAAGAAAGTATTTACTAGCAATTGGCATAAATGCAAAAATTTATATACCTAACCGTATTGATGAAGGGTATGGGTTAAATTCTAATGCTCTGTTAAAGCTTAAAAAAAATGGAATGAATCTATGTATTGCTGTTGATTGTGGCACACTTGCTTATCAACCTATAGAGGATGCAAAAAATTTTAATCTTGATGTGATTGTAATTGACCATCATTTAAGTGTAGAAAAATTACCAAATGCTGTTGCTATAGTTAACCCAAATCGAATTGATGAAACATCTCCTTATAATAATCTTGCTGCTGTTGGTGTATCTTTTTTATTTGTTGTTGCGCTCAATAAAAGTCTCCGTGATAAAAAATTTTTTAAAGGTGCAGAGCCAAATCTTTTTTCTTTTTTAGACTTAGTCGCTCTTGGAACAGTGTGTGATGTTATGCAAATTACAGGACTTAATAGAGCTTTTGTATCTCAGGGGTTAAAAGTTATGTCAGCAAGAGAAAATATTGGCTTGCGTGTTCTACATGATACTCTAGGAATACTTGAAAAACTCAATGTTTATCAATTAGGATTTAGTATCGGTCCTTGCATCAATGCTGGAGGAAGAGTTGGTGAATCGTCACTAGGAGCAAGGCTACTTTCTACAAGTAATGAAGAAGAAGCTCTGTCTATTGCTTTAAAACTAATAGATCTAAATAATGCAAGAAAATCATTAGAGAATGAAGCTTTAGAGCAAGCTTGTTCTCAAACGGAGAAATTATGCGGAGTAAATTTTATCATGGTGATTGGTGATTGGCATCAAGGAATCATTGGAATTCTTGCATCAAGACTTAAAGAACAATTCTTTTTACCAACAATCGTGATATCAGTAGATAAAAAAGGAATAGGTAAAGCGAGTTGTAGATCGATTCCAGGAGTGGATATTGGAGCTGCTGTGCTTTCCGCAAAATTTTCTGGTTTAATTATAGAAGGTGGCGGTCATTATATGGCAGCAGGTTTTTCAGTAGAGGAAAGTAAAATCAAAGATTTACAAGAATTCTTTACATGTCAGTTTAGTAATATAGTGAGTCAAAAAGTTATAAAAGCTGATGGTATAATATCAGTCAAAACAGTAAGCATACCTCTTCTTCAGCAACTTGAGCGCCTAGAGCCATTTGGAGTTGGTAACCCAGAACCAAGATTTATAATTCAGGGAGTAAAGATAAGAAAACCAGAAATTATAGGAAATAATCACATAAAATGTTTTATCACTGATGATGATGCAAGAGTTAAGGGCATTGCTTTCCGTTCAGCAGATACTAAGCTAGGTTCTGCTCTTATGCAAGGTAATATAAAAGCAGTAATAGGAAAGATGTCTTCCAATTATTGGAATGGCAGTAGATTTGCACAATTTGTTATAGAAGATGCTTTGAGTTTTCAAAGCATACATTAGATTCGTGAGGTTATAATATTCCAGAGATATAAAACACAGATCACC
>NZ_JAZHPY010000042.1:0-9644 GCF_036711655.1 Wolbachia endosymbiont of Pentidionis agamae
GTTAAATACTATTGCAGAGGATTTTAAATCTTGCTATAGATAAATATCAATACGATAAAATTTCTTTAATGTCCCCATCGTGGGACTTATGAAAATCTCGAATGACAAGTTATAATAGTCACATATGCAACGTTATAGGTATAATGAACACTCTAAGTACGATATGAAAATATATCTAATCTGGATTCCAAAATACAGTAAAATGGTTTTACTTGGGCAGAGGGACAGAAGTTGCTAAGCCATGGCAAATGAGATATTTCAGGTAAAGTTTTGAAAAAAATTTAATTTATTTAATGATTGATTTCTTCATAAGTTTATTATATTACTTAGTAATTCTATTGAAAGTTAAAGTATGAAAGGGAAAACAACAATACAAACTGAGGAGAAGTTTATTGAAACCAACAGTGGAATGCAAATTCAAAAAATAGTGATGTCATGTTCAGATATCGCTGTAAATAATAAGAAACATATAGTTTACTTTCCAGGCCTTACATATACTTTTGAAAAAGAACCAGATGAAGATAAAAGTGAATGGAATTGGGCTGCTGAAGCAGGTATGGATATACACTTTATTAATTTTCCTGGTTCTGGAAAAAGCAAAGGTCATTCCTTAAATGGTAAAAATCGAGTGAAGGCAGGAATTGCAGTAGTTTCAGATCTTTTAGAACGGAAAGGAGTCCATCCAAATAATATAATATTATACGGTAGCTGTGCTGGAGGGCCAATAGCAGCTGAGGTTTATAAAAAGTTTAAAGATGATGATGGTATTCATTTGCGAATTATTCTCAATAAGTCGTTTAGCTCTCTGAAGAAACTTATAGTTAAATTACTACATGTAACAAAACTTAAATGGTTATTTTCTCCCATAATAAAATTTGTACTTAAGTGCTTTGGATGGCATTTTAAGCCACATACAATAATTAACGATATTACTCCATATACAATATGTTTTAACCAGAAAACGATGGCTTCATTAGTAAAAAAGCAACTATGGGTGCTAAAATCTCCTCTATAGAAAAAAGTGATAGAAAGAAAGATTATCAAAAAAAGGAAATTTTTGAAGATTTTGAAGAGCGCAGAGAGTTCCTTATTAATTATACTGACCTATCTAAAATGCATAAAGCAAAGAATTTTGAACTTAAGACTAGAATGATATGCTGGAATAAATTTTTGTCATTATTACCCATCAAGTCAGATGATATTCACTTTTCTCCAATAACAGAGCTACGTGCAACGAATAGTAATCATTACACTCTTCCTGAGCTGATATCACTTTTTATAGAATTGGGGGATTCTTACTTTGAAAGTAAAAAAATAAATTCAATAACAAATAAATGTTCTCTTAGTAATCCCAGCTCAAAAGTGTCAGGAATAAAAATGAATGAAGGCATCATTAGTACAACGACATGCACTAATAATCTTATTTTATAAAATTTAGTATAGTGGGGACTTAAATATGAAAGAAGCAAAAGGCAAAGAAGAATTTGTAAAAACAAAAAACCGAAAAAGATTCAAAAGATAGTAATACCTAGTAAAAATATATATCAAAATAATATTCAAAATGAAAAATCTAGTATATTTTATTGGTGGAAGTAGGGCATTAAAGTTTGATAAAGACTATTCTCAAAACTTGGATTGGGCAACAGATCAAGGTATTGCAGTACACCTATTTAATTATCCTGGACTTGGTTTAAGTGACAATAGCTCTACTTTACGTAGCAACAGAGTTAAGTCTGGTATAGCAATTGTAACTGACTTATTAAACCAAAAAATAAAACCTGATAACATCATATTATTTGGAGACTGTTTAGGCGGCCATGTAGCTGCAGAAGTTCACAAGAATTTTAAAGATAAAGGTATATATTTAAGATGTATTGTTAGCAACGCTGCTAGCTCACTTAAACAAATATCTCTTCATTATTTTAGTTTGGTTGCAACATTCGAAATTTTTCTTGCTCATATATTTAAATTAATACTCAAGATTTTTGGTTGTCATTGGAAAACACATAAAATTGTAAATTCCGTTACTCCATATACTATGTACTTTAATCGTAAGGGAGATAAAACAATAAAAAATACAGCTCAACTTGCAATAAAAGTAGAAAAAATAGAACAAAGTGGTAGAAAAAAAAGATTATCAGAAAAAACAGGTCTTCAAAGGTTTTGAAAATGATCAAAAGTTCTTTGAGCAAAATATAATGTTAGAAAAGAATGATAAATGTATTGATCCTGAAAAAATCGATAAAGATATACATACTTTACCTATTACATGTTTAAAGTCTTCTAGTGATTATACTTTTTCTGAATTAGTTAGTCTATACATTAAAAAGACAGATAAATATTTTGCTAAGTATGGCTCATTAAATGATAAACGCAACGTTAATTCAATGTCATCAGATAATTCACGAATTACTAGTAGTATGGTGAATGAAGTAGATGTAACACTACAATCTGTTTCTTGTTTTAAAACACGCTTATGAATTTATTTATCAATTTAATTGAGAACTAAAGTAGAAGGAAAAAGCAATATAAAACAAGGAAAAAGCAATATAAAACTAAGAAAAGTTTGCTACATTAAAAAAAGGAATAAAAAAATCTTTAAATACAGTAAGTAGAATTATTGGCGGAGTTGGTCAATAGATATTATATTATCATCTAGTTGTTGTGTATTTATGTTGACTTTATCAAAAATCAACATAAAATTTGCGTTTTTATCATAAAATCTACTAATAGAAAAAAATGGTATAGTAATTTTCTCTTCTTTTCTATTAAAACTGAGGTGAATACTAAATTTATCTTCTGACATTTCTAAAATATGAAACTTGTGCTGTAAAACTATAGACATTTGTTCTGGATGTAACTTCTTTAGATAACTAGGGATTTTTACTCCCTCGAAAGAAGTAAAAAACGTAAGGTAAATATTAGGAACAAATGTTTTATCTAATAATAGAAAATTTAAAACATGCCTAACAACTTGAAACTTGGTTAAGTTAATCAACTCCTTATAATTTATTGTAGCCATAAATGACAAAACTCTTTGTGATAGGGGGATTTCTGTTACCCGGAATCCCCTAAACCGTGTATAATAAAAATAAAGTATCCGCGTGCTAAACTAAGCAGCAGCAACTAAATTATCATTATCAGAGGCAAAATTATCATTTGCACTTAAATTTAGAACTCTTAACGGTGGTATCTAACCGAGCAAAACCATTACCTTTACCATGCATGTCGATCCTTATTCACCCCCATAATGGTGGAGGTGCCGAGAACTGCCCTCGGGTCCATTACACTTATTTCATAATAATCTTTATTGCTATATTTTATTATACACAATTTATAAAAAATGTCAAGGAAAATTTTCTATCGCCATTTAAAGGGACTAAAGTAGTATATCTAATTTATAGATTTTTGTAACAAAGGGCCTTCTTCCACAATTTTTCTATCTACAGATAAATCGATAGGTTAACATATAATATTTACCGAAATGCACGTCTTGAGCAGATTTTTTGTACCTCAATCTTACATTTTTCTCACCAATCTTTATTCTTTCTCTATATCTTGTATTTTTCTATCATCAAGTTTTTGTTATATAATATATTACTGATTCATTTATTTTCTTGGTCTTCTATATTTAAACCTATCTAATTCTTTATATACTCTTTTATTTCATCATTCCCTATTATTCTTTCCAGATTGCTTTTTCTAGCTCCATCAACTTATCCAAAGAAGTATACTAACTTTTCAACAAGTATTAGAGCCTGTTTATTATCTTAATAAGTGGATAAGCTAGGAGATGATGCAAGAAGAAAAAACAAAACCAAGAAAGCTTTAATTTGTTATGTATTTTGCATAGTAAGTTATATATTATAAAAAGTGGTTACAAGTGTTGGGGTGCTGCCAAAAGAGTTTCCAAATAAAGTGTAGAAGTTGTTACAACTACTGAAAAAATGTAGCAAGCAAAGGTGAAGAAAATATTTTGGAATTTGTATTAAAAAATTAGTTAGCGAAATCTATTTAAAAAAAAGGGTTGCGATATAGGTAAAAAATTTTAAAATCTTGCTACATAGGATTTATGTAAAATAGCGTGACTACTTGAGGTAATCAAGCGAAACGAATTATAAACTTTTTGACAAAAAAATATTTAGGCAGGTTACAAAACTTGAGTGGCTTCTAGATTGTTCCAGCTTACCTTTTACATTCCAGTCGATAGTGATTCAGTGAAAGTAAAAAACAAATAGAAATTTATAGAATTTCATTATAGAATATAAGAAAATAAATTGTAGGGGAATAGCATGCCATCTGTAACTTTTATTTTGCCTGATGGAAGTAAAAAAGTATATGAAGCTATGGAAGGTGAAACTTTACTTAGTTTGGCTCATAGAAATGATCCTGATTTGTTGGAAGGTGCATGTGAAGGTTCTCTTGCTTGTTCTACATGTCACGTAATTATTGAAGAAAAGTTTTATAGTAAAGTGGAAGAATATAATCCAATATCTGATGAAGAAAATGATATGCTTGATTTAGCTTTTGGGCTTACTGAGACTTCAAGGCTTGGTTGTCAGGTTAAGGTTACGCAAGAAATCGATGGTTTATGTGTTAAAATACCAAAAGAAACAAGAAATATATCAGTAGACAAACGGGATAAATAATAATTATGTAGTAGCATAAAGTTCTTAATCTCAAGTAGATTTACAGACAAAAATATAGAATCTATACCTTTGTTTTGTATACCATTTTGCTAGACAATAAAATAAGTTTGATATTATACTCTGAGATACAACAAACATATTTATTGTAGCACTGAAGCGTTGAATAAACTATGTAAAATCTGAAATTATGTAACGATAAAGTCATTTAGTATGGTAGAAATTTTGGATGAAGAAGCTAGACGAAATAAAACAAAAAGTGGATGTAAAAGCAAGCTCTGTATAGAAGATAGGTATGGCATGAGAATATTTACGTGAATATCGGATATATTACGCAAAGCTATGGAGTAAGAGAAAGTGCCTGCCATCGATGGATAGAACGGATTTTTGTTGCCATGCCAAAAATAGCTCTTAAAAAGTGACATGGAATTTGATGCACTGAGACTCCTGTGGAAAGACAAGCAGAAAGATTTTATTCTGGAAAAATTACAACGTAAAAACACAGATTATTATGGAAAAAGAAAGTAAAAAATTATTTGCACGGCTTTCTCAAATGATGGAAAGAATGATTTTGGCTTTTTAAGTAGTCAGGGTATTACAGGAAATTAAGGTATTAGCTGACGCTAGCATAGAGATTTACAAAAAATTCATGAAATTGCTGCATAGGAAGATGAAAAAGAACTAAAGAAAAAAGGAAAGAAGAGCTTTCTAGTCATAGAGTAGTCGTAGAAAATGTGATTGGCTTATTAAAAGGTTTAAAATTATATCAGATAAATACCGAAATAGACGAAAACGTTTTGGTTTAAGATTCAATTTGATAGCTGGAATTTATAATCTAGAATTGATGTTGTGAATTTTGAAAAATGTCTGTTATTTCAGACATTTTTTGTGATTTTTAATCCATAACTTTGGTTTATAAGAAATTAACTCATATCACAAGCTTTAGCTAGTCATAATTGATCCTTCAATATTACTAAATAAGATCTTTTAATCCGTGATATGCTGCATAACTAATACTAAGCACTCCAAAAAACATAGCTACAGCTGCTGTTATATAGTAAGTATAAAAAAATTATTGCTGGTACAATAATTGCTGTAGTGATAATTATACTTAAACTTCCTAGTGCAATTGCTTGATTCCTTTCTTTCCCTTTTAAGATTGGTGTAAGTATTAAATTATTCTTATGAGTATAATCATAATCTAGAGGAGTTTTTGAAATTTTATCAGGGAGATTAATATTAGCTCCATATTCTAATAAAACTTTACAGAACTCTCTTTTTCCATCTAAAACAGCTTTGTGTAAAGGAGAGCATCCATCACAATCTTGTATGTTAGCTTTAGCACCATTTTTTATTAGGTACTTAAGAGCCTTGATATCATTTGCATCAACATAAGGTATCCCATACAGAAGGAAGTTGGTTTGTATTTGTAATGAGGATTAGCTTTTTCTTCTTCTATTAGTCTTTTAATTTAATATTCAACGTTATCATATATTGCTGTTATTAATTGATTATTAAGCTTCTCTTCGTCTATTGTATTGCGTGTCATAATATACCTCGATTTGTTTATTGAATTAATGTTAATGACACATCAAACATTTACCTATTGTAAAATTAATTTTCAAAGACTTAGTATAATCAGTAACCAGTAAGAATCCTATCTACTAATTCTTTTACTGTTGGAATATAGTTATTCCGATAAAATGGATCATTTCTAAACTTATATGCATTATGTCCAGAAAACATCAACTCATTTTCAATACTTCCACCACATGCGATACTTTGTAAAGTTTTTTGGATACAAAAGCTTCGTGGATCTGGTTTATAACCTGTTGAATAATTATCATGATCTTTCCAATTGCTAAATTTACAGTGACTTAGGCATCCCATGCAATTTATTTGATCATTTCTTATTTCTAAAAACTTTTCTTTTGTAACAAAAATTACAGTTGAATCTTGAGTTTTCATAACCTCTGTATATCCTTTTCTTACCCATTCTTCTGCTAGCTTTTTCTCTTCCTTCTTAAGATATATTTTTCTGCCTCTTAGACCTACTGCAAATTCTTGATTAAATTCTTCATTTAAGTTTTTTGAGAATCTAATCTGACGCGATTGCCTCTCCTCTAATTCAAGTATAAAACTATTTTTTACTGCTGATGAATAAAATCCTGTAGGGCTAAATCTATTTAAAAGTACATCGTTTTCTTTAAGAGTAAGTAACTTTTTTTTCCATTCTGCAGAAATTGGGCTCTCTTTAGTTAATAGAGGACGCGTGCCAAATTGAAAAGCTATTGGTCCAATTTCTTTATTATTAAACCAATCTTTCCAATCATTTAAATGCCATACGCCACCTGCCATAATTATTGGAGTTCCTGAAAGTTTGATCTCATTCATAAATGATCTAAGTTCTACAACTCTATTGAATGGTGGTTCTGGTTCCATTGGACTTTCTCTATTGCTTAATCCATTATGTCCCCCTGCAAGCCATGGGTCTTCATATACAACGCCTCCAAGAAGATAGGAAGACATTTTTTGATACGCACGTTTCCAAAGTGCCTTAAAAGCTCTTACTGATGAAATAATAGGATAATAGTAAACTTGATACTTTGATGCAATTTCTGCAAGTTTATAAGGCATTCCAGCACCACAAGTTATGCCATGAATTAGGCCCTTTGTTTTTTCTAGTATTCCGTGTAGTACTCTTTCTGCCGCTCCCATTTCCCATAAAATATTCATATGTATTCTGCCAGAATCACGTGCAACTTCATTTGCTATTCTAGCTTGACTAACTCCAGATTTTATACTGTAATCAATTAATTCATTGTGTTTTTCATATCTTGTTTTTCCTTTATAAATTAGTGGCACTATGTCTCCATTAGTGTCTACTAACTTAGCATTAGCCCCAGAGAATGTGCCTACAGCAGAAGCTGCAGCAAAAGCACCGCTAGTATTACCATCACTAATTGCAATGCCTTTGCCACCCTCTATGATAGGCCATACTTCTTTACCAGAAATAACTATTTTTTTTATTATATCTCTCAAAAGCTTTTTTACCTTAATATCTACTAAACATTTTACTCAATTATTGAAAAAATAGTAGTTATTTATTTTTGTACTACATAGAACGTCTTCTCGCGCAGTGTTGTTGCGTAAGACTCAGATCTATATCACACCATTTAAGATCATTGCCTGGGATTTCCAGGTGAAGATCTACCACTTTCCACTGTTACGATTTCTGATACAGAAGACGATGAAAGTGAACTATCAAACAGACTTCCTAATTCAAGCTCAGGTGCTGTATTATTACGCTTATGGTGCTGAATAAATTTATATAATGCGATTCCCATAAAAGCAAATATTCCTACTCCTAAGATTGATCCTACCACTATTCCTGCATTACCTGGTGTACTTGCATGTGCTATGCGTGGCTGAGCAGTAGGTAGTGTTTGATTCTGTGGAATAAACGTGCTTGAAGTAATAGGAATAGTATTTTCAGTAGTAATAATTGATGGGGTGGGGGATGCCTTCCTTTCTGTTGACGATACGACAGTTGTACTACTTGATTTTTTAGTGGTAGAAGGAGCTTTAGTAGTAGTAATTTGAGTAGTAGATAGACCTTTTGTTATTGGTTTATTAGTTGTTGAATTTGGTAGGGTAGGTGATGCAGATTCACTTTCTGCTGTTGATGTAGTAGTTGTAGAAGTTGTACTAGTAGGTATAGTAACAACTGATGGAGTAGGGGATACCTTACTGTTTGTGATCGGTGTAGAAGTTGTACTAGTATATGTAGTAGCATCAGTAACAACTTCTCTTGCTGTACTACTTGGAGAGTTAGTAGTATGAGATACAGTTGTTTCAATTTACGGAGTTGTTATTCCAATAATTCCATTGATAGTATCCATATTACCATTAATTATACTGACGAAATCATTAGAAGTTTTTATCATATCTAATGGAATTTTAATAGGATTAGGTGCTATACCTGTTACTAAAATAAGATTATTGTCTTTATCAATTCTACTTATAGTAAGCTGACCTCTATCATTTGCTTGAACATATACTTTTGTTATATACGCAGTAGGTTCGTAAGTTGTTAATACTTCACTTACCACTTTACTTTCAGTTGCTATAATAGATAATGTTTGTTTCCTAGAGGAGTTTTCCTCTAAAGTAATGAATCTTCCACCGATTTTTCCTTCAGGAATTACGTTAAAAGAAATTACTTTTGCGTTATGAGAGAAGAGAATATGCTTTCGATCTATTTTTCCATGTTTATCACCAAATGCGTATTGATTAGTATCTTTTGCATGCTCAACACCTTTTGCTACTTCTTCTGCATTAAATTCAAAAAAGCTAGTAACATCTACTTGTTTATTTTGTTTAATTTGTTTATTAGTTTCTGAATAAAATAACTTTAACGGATTTTGAGTTAATGCAAATTGGTTGCTAACGAAAAAAGTGCCTAAAGTTCCAAGCTGAAATAATTTTTTCTCTGTTACTCCTCTAGATGCAATTAATACTTTAAATTGACCTTTCTGATCTTGATTTAATACCCAAGCAACAGCATTTTCATCTTTTAAGTTGTTAGCAACAACAAGAACCTTACCACCTGGAAGCTTTGCTGCTTGAGGCTGAGAATAGGAATTTCCTATGTTTGCATCATGATTATTATTAATATTTTTTTGTAGCCTTATTGTTTGTGTATTTTTAATGGAAGTACTATTTTCTGAAAAACTTATTTCGTAAGTATTGAAAGATATTGTAGAGAAATTTTTTCCATCTTTATTCATTTCTTCTTTTGGAAAAGATATTGATATTGTACTTTGTATACCTGAATCATTCAGTATATTAATAGCAGGAGTGCTATTTTCTATTAGCTTATTTTCTATCTTAACTTTAGTATCATAAACATATGCTTCTCCATTAAATGCAGTGTTTATAACTAATTTCACTGTACTTATTCTATCATGATTTTCTTCATAGTATGTTCCATAAGTA